>JAGIAF010000090.1 GCA_017745015.1 Bdellovibrio sp.
GCATAATATACTGAACCTATGAAACTACAGCATCTTTTTTCTATTATTCCGGGAATTCCTCTTCACGCTCTTCCAGAAATAGAAATCACCGGCATTTTTAATGACGCTCGCTTGATCAAGCCAGGCTGTGTTTTTGTTGCAATTCGTGGCAGTAAATTAGATGGCCATACATTTATCAATGATGCGGTTTCCAAAGGTGCGGCAGCTCTGGTTGTCGAAGATCGCTCCGGCATTCCTGCAGACTATGCGGGTTTTGTATTTCAGGTGGATAACTCTCGTGAAGCTTTAGATCTTTTGGCAAGTCGCTTTTACGAAGACCCTGCGAACGAAATGTTTTGCTTTGGTGTCACGGGCACCAATGGTAAAACTTCGGTCACTTACATGATCGAAGCTATTTTAGATTATGCGCAAGTTCCTACAGGAGTCATCGGCACCGTGAATCATCACCTAGGTGCGAAAGTGTGGCCATCAGAAATGACCACTCCAGATCCTGTCTTTCTACAAAAACGCTTGAGAGAATTCCGTGACGATGGGGCTCGGGCCGTGGCTATGGAAGTTTCTTCTCACGCTTTGGATCAACACCGTGTGGACAGTGTTCCATTTAACACAGTGATCTTCACGAACCTGACCCGGGATCACTTGGACTATCACGAAACCATGGATAAGTACTTTGAATCAAAGCAACGCTTGTTCACGGATTTGATGTGGAAGACGAATAAGCGACCTTGTTTTGCAATTATCAATACCGAAGATAAATACGGTCGCCGCTTGCGTGTCGCAGATCCTGCAGTGCTGTGGACTTATGGTGCGAAAGATTCGGATCTGCGTTTTAAAATCAAACGTATGGATTTCGCACTGACGACTTTCGATGTGCAAACTCCTCTGGGTAATGCGGAAGTTGAACTTCCAATGTCCGGCACTCACAACGTCATGAATGCGATGGCGGCCTTGGGAGCCGGTCTTTCTGCAGGTGTCCCACTTCCTGTGTGTGTTGAAGCTTTAAATAAATTCACCGGAGTTCCCGGCCGTTTGCAATCTGTTCCGAACTCACAAAATCTTTCAGTGTTCGTGGATTATGCTCACTCGCCGGATGCACTTGAAAATGTTCTGACGGCTTTAAATAAAGTTCGTGAAAACTTGAAATCATCTGCTCGCATTTGGACCATCTTCGGTTGCGGTGGTGATCGCGATAAAGGCAAACGTCCTTTGATGGCGGAGATGGCGCTCAAGTATTCCGATTCAGTGGTGATCACTTCTGACAATCCACGCACGGAAGAACCGCAAGCTATTATCAATGATATTTTAAAAGGCGTTCCAGACTCTGAGAAAACGAAAGTATCTGTGAAGGTCGATCGCAAAGAAGCGATTCTTGAGACTCTAAAGAAGGCTCAAGACGGCGACGTGATTTTGATCGCCGGTAAAGGACATGAAGATTATCAAATTATCGGAACCACGAAGTTTCCGTTCAGTGATGTGCAAGTAGCTCAAGAGGCTATGCAGGGGAGAGTTTAGATGAGAGCCATGGATGTGCAAACTATCGTAAAAGCTACAGGAGCAGAAATCCTCAGCACAAAAGCAGATCACTTCGCAGGCATCGGCACGGACACGCGTGCGAACTTGCAAGGTCAGTTGTTTATCGCACTTAAAGGTGAGGCCTTCGATGCGCACCAATTTTTGGATAAGGCTGTTGCTCAAGGTGCAACAGGTCTGCTTGTTCATGAAGACAATGCCAAAGTGCAAGCTTTTAAAGGCCAAGTCACGGTGTTGAAAGTTCCAGACACTCTCAAAGCTCTTCAGCAATTGGGCACATGGGCGCGTCGTCAGTCGCGTGCGAAGGTTGTTGCTATTACCGGTTCTAACGGAAAAACAACGACCAAAGAATTTACTGCGGCGTTGATCGGAACAGCTAAAGACGTTCACTACAACAAAGGCAGCTTTAATAACCACTGGGGCGTGCCATTCACACTTTTGCAATTAGAGCCAAATAAACAAGTGGCGGTCGTAGAGATGGGGATGAACCATGCCGGTGAATTGACGGAGCTTGTTCACATTGGTGAGCCAGACGTTGTGGTTTGCACAATGGTGGGGCGTGCCCATATGGAATTCTTCGGCACGATTGAAAAAGTCGCCGAGGCTAAAGAGGAAATCTATAACGCTGCTTCTGATAAAGCGATTCGCATCTATAATCTTGATAACGAACAAACGCACAATATGTATGTGCGCGGTCGCGACAAGTTCCCGCAATCTAAAATGATCACATTTTCTTCCGAAGATCCGCGCGCGGATATTCACTTCAATATCAGCTCGATGAATATGAGCGAGTTGTTCTTAAAAGGAACAATTGGCGGCGTGAGTGGTTCCGCTCATGTGCAAGTTTTCGGAGCACAGAACTTGACGAACTTGATGGCTGCCGCAGCCTTGGCGTTGTCTGTTGGGATGACTCCAGAGCAAATTTGGGCCGGTCTTCCAGCATGTAAAACAAACTGGGGTCGTAATCAATTAGTGCACTTGAAATCCGGCGCGCAAATGATCTTTGATGCCTACAACGCCAATCCCGACAGCATGAAAGCATTGATCGATAATGTGAAACTGTTGACCGTAAGTGGTCGCAAAGTGGGCGTGTTCGGCCAAATGCGCGAAATGGGTCCCGCAAGTCCGCAGCTTCATGAAGAGTTGGGAGAAAGAGTGGGGAAGGCGGGCTTTGATAAGGTTTATTTCGTCGGCGATGACGCAGATTCTTTTTCGGCGGGACTAAAAAAAGGTGGCTTTGCAAAGGACGCCCTCATTCAAAAAGACTATACGGAAGGTGCAGGGGATGACCTCGCTCATTTCTTAAAAAACGGTGATATTGCCGTCGTAAAGGCCTCTCGAGGAACGAAATTAGAACGCTTTGTCTTCCCTTGCGAGCCTCTGGATTTCACTGAAAAAGCTTAGGCTCCTGTCTAAGTTTCCGACAGTTTCCCCTTTTTTTATGGGGGCATTATAGAGTGCTAGAGTTTTCATCTGGTTTGCACTATAACTGCCCTGATTATTAAGGGGAGCTTATGAAAAATAAATTATCTTTTATCCTAGCAGCCGGTCTTTCTGTATCAGGTTTTGCAGCTTTCGCTCAATCAAGCACTGCGACTTTGAATCAAAAGGCCAACACTTCAACTTCAAAAATTGAAGACCTTAAAAAACCAACAGAAAAGAAGAAAGACATCGACGACGAAATTACAGACGCTCGTATGAGAGCGACTTTGGGTTCTAAATCCAATTGGTCTTTCAAATCAGCACTTACTTATTCTGGTGGATCTTTGCAAATGCCATTGGAAACAGTTCGCCCTGCATATCGTACTTCTGCTGAAGACGAAAGATTGGCAGTCTTGTCTGGTACCGTCGGTATTAACTATCGTGCTACAGATCGCGACAATATCTCTTTCGGTACAGGTTTGAGCATCGTAGATCCTCTTCATGGTGATATCACTAAACCAGCTATCGACAAAACATCTGATGGCGGCGGCGAAACAACGGCTCGTTACAGAGTAGCGACTCCTTACGTTGGTTGGAGCCGTGGTTACAAAGTACTTGGCGTGCAAAACATTTCAAGTGCGACGTACAGTCTCGTCACAGACGAGCAAGATGTTAAAAAAGGTTACCATTCTAGCGTGAGTTTGGGTCAAACTGTCTTGGCAAACTTTGGTACTACAAAATGGAATGGGGGCGCGAGCTTCTCTTTGTCGAAGAGCCTTTACTCTGACACTATTGCGAACAAAGCTTTTGAAGCGGCATTGAATGCAGGAACTAAGACACGTAGTGAGTGGGGCTTTGGTATCTATCCGTTCCTTCAATACGCTTTCAACGATACATACTCGTTCAGAACTGTATTTGGTTATGCTGATTTCGAACAAAAACAGTATGCATCTAGCGCGATCCAAATCGAACCCTACCAATCAGTTGGTATCGGTATCTCTGTGACTCGTGATATCTATTTGTATCCAAGTGTTCAGTTCACGCCAAAAGACATCCGTGATGACAGAACAAACGTAGGTATCGCTACGAACATCAACTTGTTCTAATCAATATGTCAGGGTCTAAATTCATCCCTGCTCGCAAAGAAGGCGGGCAGGATACAGATAGCGTAAATGTATCAATAACGGTCAAAGCGACAGTCGAAGAAATTTGGCGAGCTTTGACAGATCCTGATGATTTGGAAAATTGGTGGAGTGACGAAGTCACTCTGGAACCTAAGGTCGGCGGTAAATTCCGCGAAGCGTGGGAAGACGATGCTGGAAATGAACAACTTGCTTCCGGCAAAGTTCTTTCTCTAACTCCTAAAAAAACCATCACTTTCACTTGGAAAGAGAAGTCTTGGGAACCTAAGGCTCTGACTGAGTGCACTTATTTGATCGAAGACAAAGGTAAAACCCGCTCATTAACTGTGACTCACACAGGCTGGGATACCTTGCCCGAGAAATCTCGTGCGAAAATGATCAAGGATTTCCAGTTGGGCTGGAAGTACCACATGCAAGAATTAAAAGCTTATTTGGACGATGAGGGCTAAGCAGCGGCCAAAGGTCTGCGAGTCGCAGATCCCGTGTCTTTCATGCTGCCCACCAGTTCCGTCAATACCTGTGCATCACTGAGTAATTCGTCAGAAGAGGTTGCTAAGTTTTGAGCGTAGTCGGTGTTTTGCGCTGTCAGCTGTTCAACAGACGTGATGGTCTTAGTTACGTTTTCTAATTCACGGCCTTGAGCTACGCTGGAAGTTGCGATTTCCATATTCAATGCCTGTACACGATGAATCGACGACAGAATTTCATTCAACGACTTTGAACTTAAATCTGCGCTCTTTTCACCCGCGTGAATGGTTTCGACATTTCCTTTAACCAAACCCGAAATGTCTTTAGCAGATGTAGCACAACGTTGAGCCAGAGTGCGAACGGCTTCCGCCACGACTCCGAAACCACGGCCATGTTCACCGGCGCGAGCGGCTTCGACAGATGCATTCAATGCGAGAAGATTCGTCTGGAAAGCGATGTCTTCAATTACTGTGACGATGTTAGTGATCTCTGCGGCACTGGAAGAGATGCTTTTAATAGAATTGATCAATTCCATGATGTGCTTGGAGCCATCTGTCGCTACTTGCTTTGAAGTCGTAGAAAGTGATTCGGCTTCTTGGGCTGAACGAGTGTTGGTTTGAACTTGTGCGACCAATTCTTGCAACATACGTAAAGAGTTTTCCAAACCTTGGCTGACTTCAGAAGCTGAAGCATCAAGCTTCTTACCCGTATCACCAATAACTGTACAGCCTTCAAAGTTTTTGCCAGAGATAGTAGTCAGCTGTGCAATCGTCGTATCTTGCAAAGAGATGAATGCACCATAACGGCGCGCGATCAATACCAACGGAACTGTCTCAAGAACCACGAACGTTGCGTGCAGCAAAACGATTCCAAAGCTGGCATCATAATTAAAGACACTCTTCGGGAGCCACAAGAAGAAAGCAATGTGGTGAATCGCGATGGTGGCAGCGGCTGTAAGGATTGGAGCCATCATCCCGAAACTCAAGCAGAATGCCAAAGACACAAACACATGGAAATGCATCTCAATCATGCCATTCCCAAGATGAATCAGCATTCCAGAAAAACTCATCAGTGCCACCGCCAACAAGTTCGGCAGAAGAGCAGAGGCATTCTTCATCAAATAGACAGCAGTCGGGACGGAGAGGATAAATAGCGATCCACCCCAAGCAAGCCACTGACTGTGACCATTCTTCATTGCGAGATAAGAGAAAATAGGCAAATGAAGGTACAAGCTTGCCAAAAACATTGCAGAACGACTGCGAGTGAAACTTTGTCTAAAGTTCATCGTTTACCTGGCCTGTGTATTTAATTGAAAATGGATCGATTACTTTTTGAAGTCGGCGGCTGACAGCGCAGCCAAAGATTGGAAAGCTCTTCGCTGTTCCTTTGCCTTGTAAGCTGTGCAAAATTTCTAGATCGCGAATGGGACTGCCATCTTGAACAGATTTTTCAGAATAGCCCCCAGCGTAGACATTGTCGCCTTGGGGAGTTGAGATCAGTAAGAACGGAACTCCCAAGTGCGAGATATCATCGGTCATCTCTTCAGGTTTCAATGCGCGCAAAGAATAGCCCTTATCTTTCAAGGCTTGCGCCTGCGCGGGCATTGGGCCCAGAACCACGATTTCTTCTTTAGCATCCGCTGAAGGACCGCGAGCAATGAGATAATCGATAACCTTGGCGGAGCATTTACATTCTGCAGAGACGACATGAGTTAAGCCCCAGGTCGCTTGCTGCTTTTGCCCCAGAGATGGAAGCGCCGAGAAGCTCATCAAGTGCCAACCATAGAACTGCGAAACCAGAAGCAGAGTTCCGACTCCCCAAAAGGCCATCACAGTGATAAGGAAGAATTTTTTAACCATCACCGTATGAATCGGGCGTTTTTCACAGTTCTTTTACAGCCAATCGGTCGAGTTCTTTACCTGTAAATAACAATCCCGGTCCTATGACGAGCGAGTTTCGAGGGACCTTCGAGATTTCTGTCAAAGTCCCAGGAATTCGATGCCCCTTTGTCATTCATCAGCTCTCTGGAGGGATGACTAAATTATTGAAAATATCCAATGATAACAGTGGGTTATAAATTTCCCATTGCAATTTAAAGCGCGGCTGTGCTAAACCCTTAAAGTTCCAAGCAAATCTAAAATTTCCAAGGAATAGGGGAATCGCTCAAAATGCTTTATCAATGGCTCTATTCGATGGCCGATCATTTTTCGCCGTTGAATGTCTTTCGCTACATCACAGTCAGAACGTTCATCGCTTTCTTCACATCCTTCTTGTTGTGCTGGATGTGGGGACCATACTTTATCAAGCGCTTGCAGTTGAAGCATTTCGGGCAAGCTATTCGCGATGACGGTCCTCAATCACACAAGAAAAAAGCCGGCACACCAACAATGGGTGGCGGATTGATTCTTCTTTCTACTTTGATTCCGTGTTTGTTGTGGGTGGATATGACGAACCCGTTGGTGTGGGCAGTGCTCATCATCACGTGGGGCTTCGGTATGATCGGCTACATGGACGACTGGCTCAAAGTGAGCAAGAAAAACTCCAAAGGTCTTTCTGGTAAAATCCGTTTGGCTGGCGAGTTCTTGATCAGCGGTGCTGTGATTGCTTACTTGGTTCACTTCCATGATTTGGGTACGACTGTTTATATCCCGTTCATGAAGTCTTTGAGCTTCAACCTTGGCTACGCCTACATCATCTTCGGTGCGTTAGTTGTGGTAGGTACTGCAAATGCGGTGAATCTAACGGATGGCTTGGATGGACTGGCGATTGTTCCGGTGATGATCTCGGCAGCGACTCTTGGTTTGTTTGCTTACGTGACAGGTCACTATTCGATTGCGACGTATTTGCAAATCCCTCACGTAGTGGGTGCGGGTGAGTTGACTCCGGTAGCGGCGACGATTGTTGCAGCCGGTATGGGCTTCTTGTGGTTCAACGCCTACCCAGCGCAAGTATTCATGGGCGACGTTGGTTCATTGTCCCTTGGCGGATTCTTGGGCTCTATGGCTGTGATCACACAAAACGAATTGTTGATGGTTATCCTAGGCGGTGTTTTCGTTGTCGAAGCGTTGTCGGTCATCACTCAAGTTATTTCATTTAAACTCACAGGGAAGAGAGTTTTCAAAATGGCACCGATTCATCATCACTTTGAATTGGGCGGTCTGACAGAGACGAAGATCATTGTTCGTTTCTGGATCATTTCTATTTTATTAGCAGTTTTAAGTCTAGCGACCCTGAAGTTGAGGTAAGAATATGTATAAAGAGTATAGCGATTTAAAAGATAAAAGAATCTTGGTTGTCGGCCTTGGTAAAACAGGTGTGTCTTTGGCGCACTTCCTTACTAAGCACGGCGCTCAAGTGACAGTAACAGATCACAAATCTAAGCCTGAGCTTTCTACTCAGCTTGAGCAACTTGGCGATTTGCCAATCAAGTTCGAGCTTGGTGGTCACAGCCCTAAGACGTTCATCGCTCAAGACTTGGTTGTTCTGTCTCCGGGCGTTCCTTCCACTTTGAAAATCTTCGATTACGCAAGATCTCAAGGTATCAAGATCACTGGTGAGTTTGAATTCTCCGCGGGCTTCATCAAAGAACCTATCATCGGTATCACTGGTACGAACGGTAAAACGACTGTTGCCCGTATTACTGAGGCGATCTTGACTCAATCAGGTGTAAGAACTTGGGTGGGTGGCGCAAATGAAAAACCATTGGTTGATTACTTGCGTTTGGATGACAAAGCTCAAGTGGTAATCGCAGAAGTTTCTAGCTTCATGCTTGAACACTGTGACACTTTCAATCCAGGCAATGTGGTCTTCACGAACTTGGCTGAAAATCACTTGGATCGTTACCGTTCCATGGAAGAGTACGTAAACGCAAAACGCCGTATCTTCAAAAACACAAACCAAGCAACGACAAGCGTGTTGAACGCTGATGACAATGCAGTAGTTGAATTGGCGCGTGATCCGGCGGTTCAACGTGGACGTATTTTCTACTTCTCTCGTAAACCGGCTTTGGAACCACAAATCATGAACATCGGTGGTGCTGTGAATATCGGTGATGAAATTCGCGTGCGCACAGGTCCTGAGATTGAAACATTCAATATCAAGAACATGAAAATGCGCGGTAAGCACTCTGTAGAAAACGTGATGGCAGCTATCTTGGCGTCTCGCGAACACGGTGCAACTCGTGAAGCGGTTCAAAAAGTGATCGAGACTTTCACCGGTCTTCCTCACCGTATTGAATACGTTCGTAAAGTGGGCGGCGTGCAATTCTACAACGACTCAAAAGCGACGAATGTTCACGCCGTCTTGCGCGCACTTGATACGTTTGACGAAAACGTGATCTTAATCGCCGGGGGCAAAGACACGAACTTGAACTACGAACCTCTTCGCACTTCAGTAAAACGTAAGGTCAAAACCTTGATCTTGGTCGGGGAAGCTAAAGAGCGCATTAATCGCGACCTTGGTGACTTCTCTGAGACGTTCTTGATCGGTACGTTTGAGGAGGCGGTTTTGATTGCTTACCAAAAGTCCAGAATCGGCGACGTAGTTCTGCTCTCTCCTGGATGCTCGAGCTTCGACATGTTTGACAGTTTCGAAGAACGCGGCGAATATTTTAAAGAGATCGTGAGAAAATTTCACTGATTCACTGGAAAAAGGCTCTCTCAACGAGAGCCTTTTTTTTGACATATTATAAAGCTAGGAGGGCTTTGTGATCCGTTTCCTCGTCGTTTCTTTGTCATCCGTATTTCTTTTATCTGCTTGTGCATCTGGAACATTCAAAGCTCGCCAAGAACAACGCGAAAAATTAGCTCAATCTACAGGAATGTTCTGTCAGTTTGTAAGTAGCGAAAAAAATCCTGATATCGACGTGGAGCTGAGTATCGACATGGCTCGTCGTTGTGATTCCAATCGCGCATTCTCTATCACAAACTTCAAAAATTCTTCTGATGAACCAGGTGTGATTTACTGTTGCGCAACAGCTGGTGGTGGTGGCGGTCGCGTAGCTTCTGCTCCTGCCGCTCCGAAAAAAGCAAAACCTGTTGCCGCTCCTGCGACAACAAAGACTGACGATTCAACCGATGAAGTTGTTGCTGCTCCTGCTGAATAAGCGGGTCCAGTCTTTATACCAGTCCTAGACGATCAAATGGGCTTCTGCTTAACTTAAAGTCAGGAGTCCATATGTTTAGATACCTCTCCAGCAGTTTATTTTTGGCGATCATCACTCTTTTGGGGATCGGCCTTGTTCAGGTTTATTCTTCAAGCTTTATCTTCGCGATCGAATCCTATGGCGATGGACTTTTCTTTTTCAAACGCCAACTGATTTTTACCATTATTGCTATGGCTGTCCTTGTGGGCACGATCCATATTCCATTCCGTCATATTGAAAAATACGGTTGGATGTTGTGGTTTGCTGCGGGTGTTGGCGTGCTTGCGACGTTTGTTCCTGGTTTGGGTGTGCGTGTAGGCGGTGCGATTCGTTGGATCCAACTTCCTTTCGGTATCCGTTTCGAACCGGGTGAACTTTTGAAAATTGCTTTCTCGGTTTGGTTTGCAAGTTTGTTGTGTCGTAAAGAGAACATCTTGGGTCAGGTGAAGTGGTGGTGGTTATTGCTTGCTTTGATCGTTCCATTGTTCTTGCTTCTTCGTCAGCCTGACTTCGGAAGCTTCGCAATCATTATGATGGTGGCAGTAGCTTTGCTTTTCGCTTTCGGTTTGCAATGGAAATACATCATCGGAGCTTTGGCTGTGATGATTCCCGCATTCTATGTCTTGGTGATGACAGTTCCTTACCGTCGTGCCCGCGTTCTTGCCTTCTTGGATCCTTGGTCAGATCCGGCGCAAAAAGGCTTCCAAGTGATTCAAAGTATGTTGAGCTTCCACTCGGGTGGTTTGACCGGTGCCGGCTTGGGACAAGGCCAAGGCAAATTGTTCTTCTTGCCTGAAGCGCACACGGATTTCACGTTAGCAGTTTTGGGTGAAGAGATGGGCTTCGTTGGATTCGTCGCTATCTTGGCTTTGTATGGCTTCGTTGTTTTCCGCGGAATTCAAATCGCGGTGAAAGCAGAAGAGCCTTTTAAACGCGCCTTGGCTTTGGGGCTTTCAGTTACTTTCGGTTTGAGCGTTTTCATTAATGCGGGTGTGGTGATGGGTCTTTTGCCGACAAAAGGTTTGACCCTACCGTTCCTTAGTTACGGTGGCAGTTCCCTCGTGGTTTTGTGTTTTATGTTCGGAATCATTTTGAACATTGAAAATTCCTTCGAAGAGGATAAATTCTCTCGTCGATTCGGTACATCACGTTGGACTTCATCGAAAGTGAAAAACTCATGACTAAAAAAACCGTTGTGATCGCCGGGGGGGGCACTGGTGGCCATATTTACCCTGGGATCGCTATTGCTCGCGCCATTCAGAAGTTGGATCCTTCTGTAGAGATCCACTTTGTAGGCACTTCTCGTGGAATGGAAAGTAAGATCGTTCCTCGTGAGGGTTTCCCTTTGCACCTCATTGAATCCGGTCAATTGAACGTTAAAAGCCCTATCAAAAAGTTGAAAACCTTGCTGCGCATGCCTTTGGGGTTGTGGCAGTCGATTCGCTTGTTGATGCAGCTAAAGCCTTTATACGTCATTGGTGTCGGTGGTTATGCTTCGGGTCCATTCGTTTTGGCAGCAAGTATCGTCGGTTTTAATACGGCGATCTGGGAACCCAACGTGATGCCGGGTATGGCGAATCGTTTCTTGTCTCGCTTCGTCGATAAATGCTTTGTGGTTTTTGAAGAATCTCGCAAGCTTCTTAAGAGTGACACAGTCGTTCAAGCGGGAATGCCCGTCCGTGAAGAAATCGAGAATGCGGTTCATACGTCTCATAAAGATGAGAAATTTCATCTTTTAGCCTTCGGT
>JAGIAF010000091.1:0-1803 GCA_017745015.1 Bdellovibrio sp.
GCTTTCCAGTGACTAACAACGCATCTGCGGAAACGCGGTTGTGACTTGCATAGATGTACTGACGAAGGAACGTCACATCTTTAGCAAGATCACCCAATACGATGATCGCATTGGCTTGTGTCCGTGGATCTTTGTGTTCTAGGCATTTCTCCAAGAAATTCAGAAGAGAACTTTCCACAAAAGCATGTGGAATCAAATTTGCCGACAGGGAAATCACTGACGCCAGAACTTTGTCACTAATGTCCTTCTTTGCATTCAATTTGTGAGTCACCTTTAAAAGGTTCTCAAAGGCTGCTACCTGGGCCAGACTTGTTTGCTGAACTTTTAGGTTCTTCAAGGTTGAGAAGACGCGGAAGAAGCTTGTTTCATCTTTCTCAGCCAAGGACTTCTCAATGAACTTATAGATCGCGATAAGATCATTATCACTGCGATAATATGTGAGATATTCCAATTGATGACGGCCCATCAGGCGTTCAATGGGAGTGAACTCGGTTACTTTGCAAAGAATTGCCGGTGTTGAAAAGCCTTTAAGCATTGTGCTCTTTGTCTCAGAGATCACGCAAAGATCAGAAACCTGTGGGCTAGCTTCATTGTAGAAAGTGATCGAGCTTTTTGCTTTATCATCTACTTGGCTGAGCAAGCGTGCAGACTCAATCAATGGCAGGCCGGAAAGACCATAACCAGAATCCTGAGGAACAAAGCGAATTCTTCCAGCAACAAAGGAGCCTTTGACCTTGAAATAGTGATCGGCACCCGCAGGAAGATTGTCTTCAATATCTTGAGCAATCTCAAAGATCGCCCGCAAACACGCCAAGGCCATCGCTTGAGAGTTGTTGTTTTCTTCTTTGATGTGAAAAACAATCTCGTCACCGACATATTGATAAATCAAACCACCATAACGCTCGATAATCTCTCGCGAACGGATGAAGTATGTATTCATCATATCAGTGACGTATTCATCTTTTTTATCTAGGAAGATTTGCGTGAAGCCATTGAGGTCCACACGAATCATTGACGTGTGGAAAGCGTAAGGAGCTTTTCTTCCGGACTTAATTTCATGCACAATCGCTGGCGTTAAAGTCTCAGTATAGACTTTGTTTTCGTAAGACAACGTCTTCTGAGTGGCCTCGTAAGTTTGTGCCGCATGCAGAAGTGTTGCCCCCTCTTTAGAAAGAGAGCGCACATTCGTCATCTTGCTGCGATCACGTGAAGATAGAATCTTACTTAGATCAAGAATGTCTTTGAGGAACAACCATACGATGAGTGACAAGAAGGCCGTCACCATAAAGAGGTCACGCAAGATCATACCTTTATAGTCCCAGGCAGTTTGCATGATGATCTTATTTTTATTTTGGAAAACACCCACGGTGAGGCGATAGTCCATCAGCTTGATTGTTCTGAATGCGATATTTTCAGTGGCAAGGACTTGATTGAACACTTGGTAGTCGGTGTCGATTCCGTCGGAACTCTTGCCATTATTGTTGAAGCTTACAACTTTAGAGCCTTGTTGCAGAATAAAGAAATGAATCAGATTCAATTCGCGGGCTTTATCTAAATTCGCTGTGACGAGATTCGTGTTATCTGCAACGAGATTTGAAATCTGACTATCTTGAACAAAAACCATTTGCGATTGCTTGTTCTCGATTACATCATTCGTAATATCTGAAACGTTAAAAAAGAATTGAGTTAAAGAAATTCCCACGTAGCACACCCAGAAAGTAGCTACGATTAAAAGCACGAGTGATTTTTTGCGCTTTCCTTGGGGAAACAAAACGACTCCTTCAAATAAAACAAACACTTAAG
>JAGIAF010000091.1:1813-11446 GCA_017745015.1 Bdellovibrio sp.
TCTTTTTGTTTATTCGGCTTATTTTGGGAATAACTTAAGTGTTTGTTTTACTTGAAGGATTTGTCGCGAAATTTTGAAATCTCACGAAGCAGGACAAAGGTCTGTAAACGATATGTGGGATTAAATATATGCGATTTGAACTGTTTTTTTGGAAAATTTCTATTTCTGACGAATGAATTTGCGACCTTGTTCAACGAAAATAACATCACCTTTAGTGGCGCCATAGGAGTTGCCTTTAAGGTCCATGATCGTAACGTTGCCTTCGCGAAGGTTGCTGACGAAGCGTGAGTTGCCAAGCTTGCTCTTAACGGTGTCGTAATCATTGTTATTCACGAAAGTGACGACTTCATCTTGAGAGGGGTTTGAGGTTGAACCGGAGCGGTTCGCAGAAGATGGTCTTCTGTTGCCACCCTCAATACGACGAGGTTCAGAGGAACTACTAGAGCTTGAACCATTCAAGCTTGAAGTTGAGCCAGCGCTCGCTGCAATACCTCCGCTACCACCTGCTGAGGCCATCTCTGTATTAGCTGAGTTTGCAGAGGCCTGAGTGGCTGCGACAGAGGCTGGGCTGCGAGAGCCAGAGCGTGATGTCGTTGGAGCCAGTGATTGCGAATTAGAACCGCTGGAACTCTGATCAAAATTTTGCGATGAGGCCGCTGCCCTTTGTGTCGAGCGAGATTTTTTTGTCAGATCAATTTCTTCAACGATTCGCTCGCCCGGTCGCAATCCCGAAGAGGAGCTGTCGTTGTCGTTTTTACTTTGATAGCGGCCGTGACGTGCTTGATAACGATCGCCAGATCTTGAGCTGCTGGCAACATCAGAGTCGCTGGAAGATGAGCTCGAAGTCGATGAAGTAGATGCTGCATCTGAAGCTGAAGATTCAGCGCGCGATGTTGATCTTGATCCAGAGCCTCTGCTGCTTGATTCATAAGAAGAGGTTGAGTCTGACTCAGTTGATTCCGCTGCAATAGCTTGAGTGTTAGAAGCACCCATGACTTGATTTGCCATTCTGAGAACCGGAGCACTTGTCGCCACGCTATCTTGCGCGGCTTTTTGTATGCCTTCAGGGGATTTGTCAGTTTTAGTTGCAGCAAGTTTTTCGGCTGAAGGAACGACAGCCTTTGCATTTGCGATTTCTGATTTCATATCAACGCCGTCAGAACCGCCGCCTCGTGCACTGGTGCTGGCTATGGTGCGGGATAGTTTGGTTTGCGTGGCGGCGACTTTAGTGTTGGCGCCATCCTTCGCGACTTTATCGGCAGCTACATCAACTCTGTCGCGTACGGTAATTGCAGCGTGACCAATATTTTCCTTAGAAGTTGCTAGTTCCTTTGGATCGACCACAGGACACATTGCAAGAATTGTTTTCATGGAGGGTTCGTCTTCAAGCCCTGCCTTGTGCAAAAACTCGTGGCGAACAAGCTTGATGATTTCTTTTTGGTCGCTTTTGTTGAAAACTTTTGGAAAGGTAAAAGTAATTCCCGAACCGGCCTGATAGGTTGCTTGTGAGGCGCTAATTTTATCACTGACTTCACACTTTATGAGTGGCTTGTCAGTCTTCTGTGTGGCAACTGTTTTAAGATCAATGCTAACCTTGGTCGACAAAGCTTCCAAATTGATTTTATTATCTTTGGATGTGGCGAACGTGTCTTTGACTTTAGTGCTTTGAATACATTGATGAAAGGACTCAGATTTATTGGAGAGGCCGTCGTTTGCGGCAGCAGAAAGGGAATCCTTTAAGATACCTGAATAAGGACCTATGTCACCATAGCATGAATCATCCAGATAGGATTCAATTGTTATTTCAGTTGCCTTAGACATAACGACATTTGCAACTACCTCGGCGACCTCATTTGATGATTTTTTGGCAGTCGCACATTCGTCATCGAGAACTCCGTTGTAAATCTTTGCCTTAGTTGTTTCATCCGTAACAACTTCTAGGCCGCTTTTTGAGTTGGGCTTAAGGATGACGACTCTTAGATTTTGATTGGGAAGTAACTTTTGAACTCTAACGGAGCGAATAGCATCGCCATCAAAACGAGTAGTTACTTCGGTGTCACCTGATTTAATAAAC
This sequence comes from Bdellovibrio sp., assembly GCA_017745015.1. Taxonomy (GTDB): domain Bacteria; phylum Bdellovibrionota; class Bdellovibrionia; order Bdellovibrionales; family Bdellovibrionaceae; genus Bdellovibrio. Next base: position 3,888 of record JAGIAF010000091.1, read on the forward strand.
CAATAATCGATTTTGCCATCAAGATCTGAATCCAAACGGATGTCCTGATAGTTACCGAATGCTAGAGCGAACTGACCGGGAGCCACACCTTGATTATAGATAATATCATCCAACGTAATTTTACGGGATAGGGCCGGTTGGGCCCAAGTCGAAGTCCACGTAAAAATGATCGCAAGAATGGTTTTCATTACTAAATTTTTCGGTCAAAGATCTGATTTTCTTAAACATATTCGTATTTAAATCAGTCTTTGTTGGTCCAAAGTCTGGGTTCGTAATTTTAGCTAGGAGCTATCGTCTCAATTTAGGACGATAGAGATATGAAACACGCTTTCCTAACGGCATTTTTTTGCTTTTTTTTGGCATCAAATTGTTATGCACAGTTCTATGGATTCAACAAGGTCGATCAGTCGCTAAAGGCAACAGATCAAATTGAAATTACAAATATGCCGCCATTGATGAGTCAGGATTCGGTTGCCAATTGCTATGCATTTCCTGCCGCGAATCTTTTAAATGCCGAAGTCTGTAGGTATGAAAAAATAAAATGTAGCGAACTTCCTCAAGACCAAATGTTTTCCCCCTTGGGATTGGCGCGTTATGGAAGACCCGAAGAGACCAAAGAAAGCGCGAACTTAAACGCGAAGAATAAGAATGCGGATGCGCTTCAGGGGCCTGATGGCGGAAATTCTTTTAATATTCTCAATTACGTTACACGCTATCTGAGTGCTCCTTCCGAGAAATGCATGTCGCTTGATCGTATATTGAGTAAAGTTGGCGGGGCTGATCAGGTAAATGAAATGCAAGTCCATGCGTTTCAACGTCTGGAGCAGATGTATAGTAAATCAAAGAAAATCAAAAGTGACTGTGCAGACTGTTTGAGTAATTTCTATGCTTCAGCCCAGGACGAAATTGAAAAGAATTTCGACGTAAAAGTTAGTAGCGATCGCTTATTAAAAATGTTTGCACAAAGCACCTACACTGAATTCTTCGATCGACTTTTTACGCCCAGTGAATGTTATCGTGCTAAAAATTCTGCCTTTCTTGAGTCGAAGGTTGAACCTGATAGCTATCCTCCTGAAGGCATAGAAAATGGAAACTACGCTGGTGCGATTGAACAAATTAAAGATACGCTAACAAGTGGTCGCCCCCTTGCTCTTGGTAATATTTGTGGAGACAAAGAACCAAAGCCAAAGGACAAGAAAACGAAAAAACCCCAATGCAAAGCATTCCACGAAGTTACTGTTGCTGGCTATCGCAAGGTTTGTGACAAAAAGAACAAATGTCGTGATGTTGTTAAGGTCATCAATAGTTGGGGCAAGAGTTGGCAAGAGCAAAATGATGAGGGATGGCTTGACGCAAAGTCATTATTGGACCGCACTTTTTACGAAGAAGGAACACTTACGTGGCTCAAAGACAAAGCACAGGAATAGTTATTATTGCATTTTTGCTGAGCTTTGCGGCGCAAGCTGGTGAGTTTTCATTGCGGTACTATAACAACGACAAATATGAGTTGGTGAAAATCACCGAAGTTCAAAAAACTCGTGTTACTTCAAACTGTATCAAGAACGGCAAGCCTTCATGCAAAGCTTGGAGTATTTTTCTCGGCAAACCATTTAAGGTTAGCGCGCAAAAAGTACCATTGTTGGGCAATCCCGCAGCCCACTATTGTTGGGATGTGGGAGCGAAGAATCGCATTCTTAAGGCAGACAATAATGAGCAAACCGACTATTGCGTTTTTGACGACAATTCGATGATTGATTCCTGGGACTTGTACTACAAGCACTTCCCTCCTCCTCCGCCGATTAAATAGGGCTGCGGAACGGCATAAGTGTTCGAATTTGAGGTTCTCTCTAAGGGAAGGCGCTTGACACTGTTTAGGTGTCTGATAGTGTCACCCTCCCTTATGAATAAAGAATTCATGTTGAGAGCCATTGAACTCTCTAGACAAAATATGCAGGCAAACGCTGGCGGTCCTTTTGGGGCTGTTATCGTGAAAGATGGCAAAATCATCGGCGAAGGTTGGAATAAAGTTACTTCCACTAACGATCCGACGGCACATGCTGAAGTAACAGCGATCCGTGATGCTTGCGCAAAGGCGAAGAATTTCTCACTTGCTGGTTCTGAAATCTACACAAGCTGTGAACCATGTCCAATGTGCTTAGCGGCGATCTATTGGGCAGGTATTTCAACAATCTATTACGGCAACACTCGTAAAGATGCAGCGGACATTAATTTTGCTGACGACTTTATCTATGACGAAATCCCAAAGGACATCAAAGATCGCAAGATCCCGATGGTTCCTTGCTGCCACGATGAAGCCCTCGTGGTGTTCAAAGAGTGGGAAAATAAGGCTGACAAGATTCCATACTAAAGACTGGGATATAGATCAGGACTCCAAGGGGTATCGCTTCTTGGAGACAATGGAGGAATGAAGAACTTTTCATTCCTCTTTTTATTTTTGAGCGTCTTTGTTTTCACTTCCTGCGCAACTAAAGAAAAGCAAATCCCGCGTGATGTCGCTTCTTTGCAAGCAACCGGCATGGAGGGAATTTGGTTTCTTCAAGGAACAAGCTCTACGCGCGGACCTTATAACGGTGAGCTGGAATTGCGCCGCGCATCTGATGGTACATACAACGCCATTCGCATCATCACTTACATTAATTATTTTTACGACGGATTAAAGGTTCAAGAAGTTTGGACTGGAAAAGCAGTTGCGACTGCTGACTCTCTGACATTGAGTTATGATTTGCGCCAAGGTGACTTCATTACCAAGCTTGGAGATTTGAAGCGAGAAAAGACTGACTTCGTAAATCAGATCAATGTCATCACCCGCTTCGTCGGCACTGAAAAAGGTTTGGCGGCACAGTACTCGGATAAGAAAGTTTCTAATTATTCCGAGTGGATCACAAGTCACCGTGCGCTTGAAGCAAAGCCATTATGGGTGAATGAGCGTCGCAATATCGATGCCCAAGGTCCTAAGATTCCATTGCCAGTTCGTGCAGTGATCAAAGGATTTAAGATGGATATCAAATACGATAAAGACCCATTAGTGAAATCGTATAGTAAGAGAAAAGAGTTTCAGGAAGAAAACCCGTATATCGTGTTTGATCCAACGGACTTTTACTTCTATCGCCAAAATAAAGACATTATCCGCGTTGTGAATAAAGTGACTGACGATATAAGTATCGCAGAAGCTTCAGTGAAGCGTAATGCTTATGCACCCACCTTGGGAGAGAAAGCAAAAGGCTACGATCAAAATACCGTCACTCATCATATCAACGAACTCGGTATGGTTTCGAAAGCGATCGTTGATGTTGATGGCAACTTGATTTCTTATGAGTACGACGGTGACTCTGCATTGTGGACGGGAATGTATATCGGCTCACAAGCAATGCGCTATTTGACGACGAAAAGTCCTGAGTCACTTGCTAACGTTCGTAAATCCCTAAAAGGTATTTTCCGTTTGATTGATATCACGGATGATCCTAAGGAGTTTGCGAGAACTCTTCGCCCTTACACGGCCGGGCAGCCAATTCCAACGAAGTGGCATCAAGGTAAAGGCGTATATTCTAATGTGCTTTGGCTTGAGGGTGGTAACAACGATATGATTAAAGGACTTATCCACGGGATGCTGTGGGGATCTTTGGTCATTCCAGAATCTGATAAAGAGATGTGGGATCACCTACGCGAAAAGTCTCGTCGCTTGTTAGATTTGGATATTATGGAGGAGCGTTCGCACAACCTTCCACCCGCTTTGGGTCTTGCAGCGTTGATTAACAAAGACGCTGACCTGCGCTATAAGTATGAAAAAGCCTACGGTTCATTCAAAAATAAATTCTCCGGCTACAGTTTTGATACGACATTCTATTGGCATGGTAGTGCTGATTGGAGTGGTGTGAATCTTGGTTTGGTGGGAGATATCTCTGCCATCGTAATTGCAGAGCATTTAGGCGCGACTAAGATTCGTGATCAGCTCCGGGAACGACTGATGGATTCATGGGTGACCTACAGTCCTTCGCAAAGACATTTGTTAACCATGGTGGCCTATGGATTCGCTTATGCACCGGGTACTCGCGGTGGAAATTTTCGTGACAAAAGCAGCGAAACGCAATTCCGAGGGGCGTTGGATCAGTCGATTTGGGGATTGCGCGAAATACCTTATCCACGTCCAAATTTGAATGTTGAGATTGATCATTCGTTGAACCCTGATTGGTGCATGTCTCCAATCCCGCGCCTGTTCTGGAAATCATTGAAGCGGCCAGAGCCTCCGATCACCTATTTCTATCAAGGTCTTTATAATTATCCGACATTTGAGTTGGATGCTTATACTTCGAACTTCATTTGGAAAGAAGCTGCCTTTATGTATAAAGGCGATCACACCCGTGGTGCTGAATATGCGGGAGTTGATTACCTCTATGGATACTGGCTTGCGCGCTATGTAGGTGTGCCTAATGTTGACTAGGCTCCTAGTTCCCCTCTTTGTTGTCTTCACCTGCCTCCAGGCGCAAGCGCGCAAGGAGGCGGTTTTCTTTGGCGGCGGCGGTGAGCCTGCTAAAGACACAACGATCTTTGATGAGACGTTTGTGAGTTTTTTAAAAGGTACACAAGCTGGTGGTTGGGATACGACAACGTACTTTGATGGCGGCCATCGAATGTCAGACGCAATTGCGAATCAACTCACTCGGGGTCGCAATGCCCAAATGACCAGTAAAAATCTCAATGATGAAATCGATAACTTAAACGCAAAAATAGAAAAAGGCACACTCGGAAAAGATGATCAGCTATTGATCGCCTTAGCAACTCATGGTCGCCCTCGCAATGGTCAGGATACACATGAGGTGGATACCGTTGGCGGACAATTCAATTTAGACAAGTTGCAAGAAGTGCAGAAATTGGCTGAAGCTAAAGGCGTGAAGCTAGCGATTATAGACATGTCCTGCTATTCCGGAAATACCCTGAGTTTGGCGAGCGATAAAACATGTGTGGTGAGTTCGGCCACTTCTGAAAATGTCGGTTACAATGGCACCGGCACTTCGCTAACTGATCAAATTGGAAAAAAGAAGAATCTTGAGCAAGCATTTTTAGATGCGAGACAAGATCCGAGATTGATTAATCCGGATGCGCCGCAAATTTCTACAGCAGCAGGTAAAGTTGCAGGCACGGCCACGAGAGGATTGTCCGAGGGGATGCTCATAAGAGATCAGTTGCAGGGTTCGTTGGAAGCAAACTCGTGTGAGCCTTTGGATAAACAGAAGTTTGCAAAACTGATTGCGGACCTTAAGGCGGTGTCTGATGCGGCAAATGGAAAAAAGTCAGCAGATCCTTTAGAGGGTGAGCTCGCGCAGGCGATTCAAGACTATAATAATAAACGCCAGCAGGCCTTGGATAGCTTCACCTTAAGTCAGGCGCTTAATACAAAGACCTGTGCGATGGTAAATCAAAAAGAGAGCTGCTTTACACTTAGTAAATGGCAAGAGATGTTAAAAAATATTGAACAAGGCGTGCCTGGATTCAAGGAGAAATGGGTTCAGGGATTCAAGGAAGCTGCAAAAAAAATTTTGAGTACCTCAGAATATGCTCAATACAAAGAAGCGCGAGATGCCTATGATACCAAGGCGAAAGATCTCTATACTCAAGCGGCAGGAGTCGCCAAAGTAGAGCGCAAAATTTATCGCAAGATTTACGAAAAGCAATCAGCACAATCAAAAGGACCAAATCCGTGCAAGGACTTTCAATTATGAAAAATAATCTGTGGAAAACCCTGTTAGCTTTGTGGATATCCCTGCTACCACTAGAAGTCTTTTCAGCGAAAGCTGAATCGAGCACTACTGGCACAAAATGCGGCAATTACGTGATCGATGGTGTGATTCGCCACGAGGGCACTAAGGCTGTTTTGAAAATTTACGAAAACTCCGTCAGTGAGACGGTCTTTCAGTTAGATCCGGATTTAACCGAAGAAGCTTTGTTTATGAAGGACACTCCGGTAACACTTACAGGAAGACTGAGCCGTCCGGTTAAAGAGTATCGTGGTTCTTTGCAGGCGTTAAAGCCGCCAGTGGCGATCAAAGAGCGTGTTCCAGATCCAGCGCATCCTATGAAGGACTCACAAATGCGTCTTTTGAAAGAAGTTCCTTGTAGCAAGAAAGATTGAAATTCACAGTCGAGAGAGTTAAAAACCCCCTATGAAAAAGACTGGCAGAGACATTAAAGAGCTAAAAAATTTCGCTCTTGGCGAAAATAATACGAACTATCCAGAAACATACGCACCAGAAGTGCTTGAGGCATTCGATAATAAAAACCCTGGCAAAATTGCTTGGACGACTTTTGTTTGCACTGAGTTTACTTCTCTTTGTCCAAAAACAGGCCAACCAGATTTCGCCAAAATCTTTATCAACTACATCGCAGATAAAAAGATGGTGGAATCAAAGTCGTTGAAGCTTTACATGTTTAGCTTTAGAAACCATGGCGACTTTCATGAAGACTGCGTTCAAACAATTTGCGATGATCTAGTGAAGCTAATGAAACCTAAATACATTGAAGTGGTGGGTGAATTTACACCGCGTGGGGGGATTGCGATCTTTCCTTATGCGAGCTACGCTAGTAAAGAAAAGTTTTATCAAGATCTTTGGAAAAAACGTCTCAGCGAATTTGCTCCGGGCAAATACTCAATGGAGCTGAGCAAACTTTATTAGAGGTTGCGCTTGAAACAGTCCCTTCCCCCTGAGTTCACTCACCTTGTAGATTGGTCGGTAACAGAGTTGGGGAAGGTGATTGAGTTTGAATTAGGTCGAAAAGCATTCGAACGGATCGAAAAAATCCGTCGCTTCGTGAAATCGCCAGCGACTCGAAATCTTAAAGGTCTTATTTCACTTAAAGACCAACTATCAAAACTTTCTCCAGACGAACAGTATCAGGTGGCTCATGCATTTGCGTTGATGTTAGAGCTAATCAACGCTTGTGAGGCAGCTTATCGTACCCATCGCCTGAAGATCGAAGATAAGGATTTGCCAATACGGCAGCATTCCTATGGCCGTATCATTCATGTTTTGACGGCGCACCCTACAGAGTCGCGTAGCCCCGATATCATTTTCTATTTTAAAAAGATTCAAGCGCTTTTAGAGCGTCGTTTTGAAAAGGAGTCTGAGCAAGATACTCCAGAGTTGAACGCTCTTTTAAAGTGGGCTTGGAACATTCCGATGTCAAAGCAGCGTAAGCCCACAGTCATGGATGAGGCGGAGTATATTTACTCGCTCGCACTTGAAAAGGACATCATCGAAATATACCTCAAGCACCGCCAAGCCAAACATCCATTTTACATTCGTACGTGGGTTGGTGGTGATAAAGACGGTCATCCCGGTGTAGATGAAAAAACGATGCTGGCCAGTCTGAATATGGCACGAGAATTCTTGCATCGTTGGCTGAAAGAAGAAGTTCAGAGCTTCCTGGAGGACATAAAACCGCTGGTTCGTGCCGCGAATCTCAACAAACAACCCATTTCAGTTTTTCATAAGAAAGCGAATTCACTGCGGCCGCAGCTATCCAAAGTTCGAACTATTCAAAAT
>JAGIAF010000092.1 GCA_017745015.1 Bdellovibrio sp.
AGGCAATAGCTTTCAGACAGCCAATGAATTTGTCTGCTGTTGGAGCGTTATTCACTATATGTGCCAGGAAACCATAGGTTTTATGCTGAGTTATTAAGGCTGCCTACTTAAATAGAACGCAGGCAAAGCCTCCATAAGGGGTGCGCAAGTTGGTAACTTGTCCTTGATAAAGGCGGGCAACAACCAACTGTAGGCGGCCTTGATAAGCGTAACAGCGCAGATCGTACTTGAAGTTCTGCGATCCCTCCGGAGTATTGAAGGGAAGCTCTGGAGCTTGTACAAATTCTTGCCCGATGGTGTCTGCCTTGGGAAGTTCATCGAAAGCTTTGCGGCTGATCGAAGCACCTTTGTAGCTTTGCTTTGAACCGAAGGCGTTCTTAGGTTTAAAGAATAATTTCTTACGCAAGGCCCAGATGGTTTCAATATCTGTCGTATTTAAGTCGTAAGAGTGAGGTACAACAGTTCGTATCAACTGAATTTGTTCAGCTGTCATGCCGTGAGATTCAAGGAAACCTTCTTGGCTCCATTCAATCATACGTTGCTTATCTGCTAGCAAAAGATATTCGTAAGGATTCGGTGATAAGCACACTTCGCCATTCACGAACTTTTCACGCAAGATTGTGCTGCTATCTTCGTTTAAGAAAAAATCCGTATAGCGATTGTAAATAAACTCTGGAGAGAAATCTTTAAACAGATCGCGATAGTCGACAATGCGAGAATCCCAGCCCCAAGACTTGAACAGCTCATTGTAAACCAAGAACTCAATGAAGAGTCTTTGTTCTGAAGGCTTGTCATCTGTGATAGCCACTTTGAAAGGAGAGTGCGGCTTTTTTCCCTGCAAGCTCATCTCAGTCAAAATGTCTTGGCGAGTTTCATCAAAAGAAAAATCAGAAACCGGCATTGGCAATTTGCGAGCTTTGTAAAGCTCGGTACCCAAAGCCAAGAACGAAGCGTTGGTGTTCACTTCGATGAGACGCAAGTTTTGCTGCTCATCCAAGTGAAAATCATAGCTCATCATGATGGACTTATTACCCGGATCTTTAAAGCCTTTCATTCCTGCCAGCTCTTGATAGTGCAGCTGATAGGATTTCTTTTCGCGCAAAGCGAACAATGTTGAGACAACATCTTGTGCTTGTTTCAAAACGCTTTGTGGAAGTTCAACGATGAAAGGAGAAAGAAGATTGTCAGAAATGTGCGACTCAAGGGGCTCGTTTTCAAGCCCCTTGTATGCAGACCGCAGTTGTGAAATGTACTCGGCCTTTAAGCTCATAGTTACTTCAATGGCATGATGTGAAGGTCGCCTTGCTTCCAACCCGCGGCGCAAAGTTCGCCGGATTGACAGCCCTGAAGGACGCGCAGAATTTCCTTCGCGTCACGACCGACAGAAGTGTTGTGAATACCCATGTACTGAACTTTTTGCTCTGGATCGATAATGAATGTGCCGCGAGTTGCAATGCCGCGATCTTCAAACAAAACACCGTAATCGCGAGACAAACGTTTTGTTAAGTCTGCAATCAAGGGGTAACCCAAGTTGCCAAGATCGTCGCGCAACCAACGCTTATGAGAGTGAACAGAGTCTACGCTGCAGCCAATCACTGTTGCGCCTGCGTTATGGAAAGCCGCTAAGTGTTCGCGGAATTGAGTTAACTCAGTTGGGCACACAAATGTGAAATCCAAAGGATAGAAGAATAAGATAACCCATTTGCCTTTGTAATCTGCGAGGGAAATATCCTTAACTTCACCACCATCGAAAACTGCTTGTGCAGTGAATTGAGGAGCTGGTTGATTTATCATAGGCATGGACTTTCCTTCCGTAAAAATGCTAGAACCCTGAGGTATTATTGATAGCTGTTTAGGTGCGAAAGACAAGGAGAAACTGTGAAAATCATCTCTTGGAATGTGAACGGAATTAGAGCCTGCCACAAAAAGGGCCTTGTCGATTTCGTCAAAACAGAAAACCCAGATATCTTTTGTGTACAAGAAACAAAAGCTCACATTGATCAAGTGGAATTGGAAGCGCGTCAGCTTCATCGTCCTCATGCTCACTGGTCCTCGGCAGTGCGCAAAGGGTATTCAGGGGTGGCAACTTTCTTACTCAATGAGCCCCTCTCAGTAAAACACGGTTGGGGAGTTCAAGAGTACGATTCAGAAGGTCGCATCGTTATCACCGAGCATCCGCACTTTGATCTTTACAACATCTATTTTCCAAACGGTGGTTCGGGTGATGAGCGCCACAACTTCAAACAGAAGTTTTTAAAAGATTTGAATGCACACTTGAAAGAAAAGTTGGCGACAGGTCGCGAGATTATCGTGGTGGGAGATTACAACGTGGCTCACGATAATATCGATGTGTTTGATCCAATTCGCCTATCCAAAGTCAGCGGCTTCTTTCCGGAAGAGCGCGCTTGGTTTGATTCTTTCTTGGACTTGGGCTTTATCGATACCTTCCGTTATTTCAAGCCGAATGAGGCGAATCGTTACACGTGGTGGTCTTATCAAGAACTTGCGCGTCCGAAAAATAACGGTTGGAGAATTGACTACATTTGTATCTCAAAAGGTCTTGAGAAATATCTGGTTTCTGCTGACATTCTCGATCAAGTTGAAGGGTCAGATCACTGCCCAGTGGTTGCGACGCTGGATTTTAAGTAAAGGACGCGTGTCATGATTGCGATTCCATTTCCATTTATCATCGCTGAGATTTTGATTTTCTTTACCATTTCTTCACGCGTAGGTTTTTTAAACACACTCGCAATTTACTTCGTGCCGTGTTTGTTGGGATTCCTCATCGTCAGCACTGTAGGTCGTATGGCAATTATGACTTTGCAAAGCACAGTGATGCGTGGGCAGCTTCCCGCAAATAAACTTTTGCACTCGGGCGCGATTTTCATTTCAGGCCTATGCTTCTTGGTTCCATCGTTCTTCACACGCATCATCGGTATTGTTCTGCTTTTGCCAGGTCTTCGTCACTTGGCAGTGTGGAGATTTAAACTCTACATGGCAAAGAAAATGGCCAGCGGTTCTGCAAGAGTTTTCAATTTTGGAGCAGGCCCGTTTGGCGGCTTCGGTGGATTTGGGGGTGCTGGCGGCGGTGCTGGTCCTGGTGGATTCCAGTACTACGAATTCCGTAATGACGGTTCAGGCTTTCGCGAAATGAATCCAGAAGAGCCTCGGGAACGTGAACTCAAAGATGTCGAAGTTCTTGACGTAACCCCTCTGGAAATCACTCACGAACAGAAGAAAAAAGACGAATAGATTCGTCTCAATATTTTTTCTGTGAAATTTATGCCCGTTGACCAACGAGCAACGGGGAAATCCACAGCCGCCTAAGGAAATAAGGTGGGCATCCTTTGGTTTTCTGATATCTAACCCAATATTATGAAAACAATTAGATTGCTGGTTTCCGCCCTGGTTTTATTGACGTGTAACATCCATGCTCATGCCGATGACGGCGTGATTTCAGACCTTCCGGGTTTTGAAACAGACGGGGGATCTGCCCCCTCGCAACCAAATCAGCCCCAGACTCCCGTAGATCCACCGGTGCCCGCAGCAGTCAGTCCAGGTTCTGTGACGGTCCCGGCAGTCTCTCGTAAAGCCGGCGGTACTTCTTACCTTGTTAAACTGGATTCACCTCGCTCTTTGAAGCGTCTTGAGGTGCGTATCATATCCGGCCAAGTAAAAATCTATGAGGCCTACTTAATCACGACTCAAGGTCGTCAGATTTCGGTTCGTTATTTCAATAACACGGACGTTTTGAATGAGGGCAGTCGTTATGGCTCTGAAAGTCTTAACCAAAATGATCGTGTTGTTTCCATGATCTTTATGATGGAAGCCTTTGGTGGCTCTTCGTCGATCAATATCGCCGCTATCGCAGAGAATGGTTTGCCCTATTTAACGTTGGATGGAGTAACGCCGCCAAATATGCCGGCTCCGCCCGCTTCCACTCCTCCGCCGCCGGTGTCCGTGGGGGGAAAAGAGGGAACTCGTGTCATCGATACCAGTGGCCGTCGGGGGAATGTCTTGAGAGTGTTGAGCAATAGCAAAGCCATCATCGAGTTTGATGATTATGCCGGTGAGTACGCTCGTAACATCTCTGAGCTGGGTATTGCAGTTCGCTGTGTGAAAGACATTTGCAAGGGCAGTCGTGCGCTGGATGCCAATGGCTCTTGGGGTGAAGTCCAAGAGATTTTCAATAATGGCGTAGCTGTTTTGGAGTTCGATCAGTATTCGGGCTATTATGTTCGCAAAGTGAATGATCTTGGGCTTGGCGTGAAATGTATTAAGGGTTTTTGTGTCAATAATCGCGTTATTGATGGCAACGAAAGTTGGGGCGAAATTCTAGAGGTTTTCACGAATGGCATGGTTCGCATCGAGTTCGATAATTATTCCGGCGAATATCTTCGTAATATTTCAAACCTTGGATTGTCAGTTCGCTGTCTGCAAGATGTCTGCGTAAAATCTCGTGCTATTGATGCCAATGGCAGCTACGGTGACATTCTGGAAGTTTATAGCAATGGAAAAGTCCGTATGGAGTTTGATGCCTATTCAGGTGAGTATATCCGAGCAACTCGCAACATTGGTTTGGGGCTACGTTGTGTAAATGGTCTCTGCGCGAAGGATCGTATTGTTGATTCAAATAATACTGCAGGCGAGATAGTAGAGATCTTCAGTAACGGTATGACAGTTGTTGAGTACGATCAATACTCGGGAACTTACGTTCGCCAAGTGGGTACTTTGAGAAAGAGAAAGTAAAAGTAAATCTGAAGTTCAAAAACAAAAAAGGCTGATCGATGATCAGCCTTTTTTATTCGGTGCATCCCCAAAAGGTACGCCGTACCTTTTCCTTTTAGTTATCCAGAGAAGTTACGGTGCGCTTTTGATTTTGATGTTGCGCTGCTAGTACCGGGCCGAAGTATTTTCTAAACATGCTTTGGCCAAGGTGAGCGGACTTTACTGTCCAGAATTTCTTGTTCACTGTGATTGCGGCTACCGCGATCTTTCTGTTTTCCTCAAGAGCGTAACCTACGAACCAGTCAACGCGGCCTTTAGGGTTGTCACCCGTCAAGTGACCTGTCTTACCGCCCATTTCGATTTCGCGGAATTTGCGGTCTTTAGTGATCGGACGGAAAGAGCGGCGAGAAGTACCAGCGATAACTGTTTGTTCCATCAACTCACGAACTTTAACAGCTGACTCTTTTGACATCGTCAGGCCTTTGTTCATCGTGTGACCTTGGTAAACGGCTTTGCCTGTTTCATCTTGCAGAGAGTTTACTAGGTAAGGAACAACGACTTTGCCGTCGTTTGCCACAGAAGCTGCGATCATCGCACCTTGAACTGGGCTCATGCGGTTGGTTTTGTTGTAACCAGAAGCCGCTTCAGCCATTTCAAAGCCTTTGCCTGGTGGAATGTAGGCCACACCCATATCAACCGGGAAGTCCGCGGGGATCTCTTGGTTGAACATGTAGCGATTAGAGTATTCATTCAAGTCTTCGGGGTGAAGATTCTCAATCGACAAGCGACCAAACGCTGTATTGATAGAGCGTGCGAAAGCGTCTTTCAAAGAGATCACGTTCGTCCAACGAGTCACTCGGTCAGACAATACGTTCTTCTTATAGAGAGTGTAAGCGCCACCATTGTAGTGGATCTTGTGCTCAGGGTTCACGCCAGCTTTATCAACCGCTGCTGTTGCTGTCACAACTTTGAAAACGGAAGCTGCCGGGAAAGTCGCTTGCAAGTTTAAGTTGCTGCCCTCTGGATTGTCGCGCTGGAAGCTCGACATTGCCAAAACCTCACCCGTAGTGGCGTCGATCATGAAGATCGCGCCGTAGTCAGGCTTGTAAGACTTCAAAAGGCGGTCGGCCTCTGCTTGAAGATTGGAATCAATCGTGTAGTTCACAGACAAAGTTTTGTCTTGGCCTTCCCACTGCATTGGAAGCTTTGTAGGGAGTTGATTGTTGCGAACTTTGTCGCTCAACGCTTTGGCAATAACGGAACGTTGTTCGATTTGAGATTGCAGTTGCTTTTGTTCAGAGGATTCTGGAGTGCTCGAAGCTGTAAAGCCCATAAGCGAATAAAGAGCAATTCCACAAACGCCTGAAAATACGAATAGTTTTAAGAAGTTAGGTTTTCTTTTTGCGTGCATTCTTTAATCGTAGCATCAAATTTTCGGCAGTTTCAAGGCGATTCTCAGAAGGATGCACCGAAAATGGCCTCTAGTAGCGCATTTGCCGTCTGTCTCAGAGTGAATTATCAATAGCGGTTCCTGCGTGACACTCGGGCAGATATGGACTAAAGACTTAATACCATGAAGACTAAAGAACGCATTTTGCTTACCTCCATTGATCTCTTTAATCGCAGCGGTGTTGTCGCGGTGACTACCAACCACATCGCTAAGGCCATGGATATCAGTCCTGGAAACTTGTATTTCCACTACGACAACAAGGAAGAGATCCTGGTTGAGCTCTTCAAACGCATGGCAAAAGAGACCTACGATGTGTGGCGCCCTCGTCGCGTTAAGAAAGTCACTCCTCAAGACTTCATCAATGACAACTTTGATCTTTACTGGCGTTATCGCTTCTTCCATCGCGAAATGTATGCTCTTCGTCGCAAAGACAAGGAGTTGGCGCAAATGTGGAGATCCCACATCCAGAAGATGATGAAGTTGATGGTGATCTTGTACCGTCAATGGGTGCGCGAAGGTAAAATGATCAAGATCGAAGACGTCAACGAAATGCAATACGTAGCGGAATCACTCTTGGCGATGTCGACAACGTTCTTGCAGTTCTTCGAGTCTGCGGAAAAACAACCAGGTCGTCGCACGATCGAGCGTGGCAAGCGCCACGTAACTCGTCTTTTGTTCCCGTACACAGCTGGCGAAACAAAGAGCGAGTTTGAAAAAATTCTCAAGGCCTAGCCGATTTTGTCACCTCTAAGGTCTTTTAATTCGATCTGAGGTGGCAAAGACCTTGCTTTAGGGGAAGCCATACAACGAAAGGCTTCCCCCCATGAAAGCGATCTTCATTGCCATGTCTTTGCTGCTGACGGCGACTCTTGCTGAAGCTTCCAAAGGCAAATGCGCAGACCTCAAAAAAGAACTCGCAGAAATGCAACAAGCCCAATCTCAAGTGATGGGAAGCCTCGTAAATAATCACGAAACATTTGCTTCAACTTTAGAAGAATATTCGAGCGTAGTGACGGAGACTCGGGGGAGTCAGTCGAAAGCTATTGCTAAGGAAATGAATGACACAGCTAAGGCTTTCCGTACGCGCGGGGTTCAAGGTAAGCGTATGGCTGGAAAGCTTCAAGAAGCGACAAGCGATCTGCTTGCTCGCGTAGTTGAATGTCTTAATTAAGCTTCTTATAGAAGCGGGGGTCGAAAGAAATCGGGCGCGTCTCGGGGGAGAGCGCATCGTAGTCTTTCTCGAGGCGACCGAAGTAAAGTAGGTCGCCTTCGATTTTAAAAATGCCAAATCTCTTCTGACCAGCATCTGACACTTTGATCGGTCTTCCGCCGGTAACCAAAGCGCAACTCAATCCCGTGATCTCTTTTTCTTCGTGAAGTTCCCAGTCTGTATAACCGCATACGGCGCGACTGTTGAAGTCTGCCACAATCGCATCGTCTTCTGCTGCCAAAGTGATCCCACCGAATGTGAAATCAATCGTCGTCTCAGTCAGAGAAAACCCACCTTCGTTACGAATCGTCATCAGTGGGCGAGTGCATTGGCTATCTAAGTAATAGAACTCAGAAAGCATCACGTCCCCTTGGTCGAAGTGTTCTTCGCGGATGACCTGGTTTTGGCAGGGCTGCTGCCAACGGCCTTCTAATGCTGTTTGGTTGGCCCACAGAAAGTGATTCAGAACGAGAATAAGAAGCATCGGGTGGGGGTATCAGTTTCTTTTTTCAGTGCCAAGGTCTAGTATAATAACGCTTTACAGCTAAATAAGTTTTTGATGGTTCAGATGATGACATAATGGGCAAATACTGGAGTCTTTGGCGTCAGCGCATCATTGTCCTCAATAAAGAAAACGTCAGTATTGTCAGTATCTTGTTTAATTGTAAGTTGGTGTAAGATTTTTTGCTTGCAATATTTACATGCCTGGAACTTAATAGGTCAGTTCCAAATTGGCACTCAAGCTCGCAGGAACGAGGGGGCAGATATGGCTATCTCTGAAAAGCTTGTCAGCGAATGCAGACAAAGACTTTTGCAATCGAAGCAAGATATCCTCAATAGAGTGAAGGAAGCTCGGTTGAATTTGGACCAGAACGAGGAAAAGGGCGGCGATGAAGGCGATCAAACAGTTCGCGTTCTTGCTGAACAAGAATTCCTTAGCATGCATGAAAGACTTCGCTCGCAGCTAATGGAAATCGAATCGGCTCTGGCACGTATCGAAAATGGTTCATTCGGTTACTGTGAAGAGACCGAAGAGGAAATCGAGCCAGAAAGACTGCGCGCGATTCCTTGGACTCGTCTAAGCATCGAAGGTGCTGAGATTCGCGAGTCTGTGAACAAACGCTACGCTCGCGGCTAAGAGCGATTACATTTAGAATTTCTCGAGGGGATTAGAAAGGGAATGTGGCTGAAGGGCCGCGTTCCCTTTTGTTTTTTTATGGGATTACAAAAATGGTTACTTTGTGAGATTTTTACACCGAACTTTTTTTGTGCATGAACTCGTTTGATTTGAGTTGAGCTTAATAATTGCATGTCAGCCCAGTGAATAACATAAAAAACTGGAGTGATAACTGTGAGTTACCGTATTCGCAAATTAGGCCTAGCTCTTCTTGTCTCCGTCTCGGTTCTGCCGTTTTCTTCGGCGTTTGCGCGCCAGCCGCAAGTACAAGACGTTGAAAAAGCTCTCTTAAGTCTCACAGATTCCGTAGAGCAACAATTATTCTTCTATCCTAATTGGGGAACAGACTTTTTAAAGCCAGGTACTAACCACGGTTCGGAAAGTAAGTTGAGTGAAAGTTATAAATCCCCACAACCATTTTATAACAAGAGAAATAACATGGATGGCGGGATTGTTGCTTATAATGGGCATATTTTCGTGGACGCTTATTTTAGAGATCAAAGGTTCCAAAATCCAAATCCTAAATACTCCTCGGCTGAATTAGCACAGATGCAGCCATGGTTTCGATGGGACGATCAAGCTAATGTCTATCGTAAAGAGTACGGTGGCTCTCAAATGATGTTGATGCAGAACTTCGTGGGTCCTGATGGTCGAGTGAAGTTGTATAGAGGTGCTAATTTAAAAAACGTGAAGAATCTGGTGGCTTTGAAAAACGGTGATAAGTCTGTTTTGAAGAGCCTTTTCGGGACTAAATCCAATGGGCAGTTTTTTACTCCTGATTTGGATGCTGCCAAAAGATGGGCAACTGGTTATGTGGTTGAGATTTCTGTAACTCCCGAAATGCTAATGAAGAGCTATGTCGGAATCGAGTACGACTATCTTGAGATATGCCTTTGTGAGGAGGATGTTTTGACGAGCGCCGTTCAAACAGTGCAGGCCTATGCATATCAAAAACCGGCGGACTCACCTCGTGAGGATGGCTCTACAGGGACTGGTGGAGTAGATTCTCCAGACTGATCTTATTTTGAATGAGCCATTGTTAAAGGAATTCTGATATACTTAAGCAATGGCGAACCCAAACACCGCACTTTTAATTATCGATGCTCAAGTAAATATGTTTGATCCTGCCTTCGCTGTTCACGATGCCGATGACATTCTTGAAAAACTGAAGGGGCTGGTTTCTTTGGCGCGCACATCGGGCACCCAAGTTATCTTTGTTCAACACAGCGGACCTGTGGGTGCCGTGGATGAGCCTCGTGCTCCCGGTTGGTTGCTTCATCCTGAGCTTTCCGTGGAAGAGGGTGATCTGATCACTCAGAAAACTGAATTCAGTGCATTTTCAAATGCGGAGCTGGCGCCTCGTCTGCGAAGTAAGGGAATTCAAAAGCTGATCATCGCGGGAATGCAGTCTGAACTTTGCATCGCGAGCACATGTCAGGCTGCTGTCGCAGAAGGTTTTGGTGTGACGTTGGTAGCTGATGCGCACACGACCTATGATTCTGAAACGGAATCGGCTCCAGAGATTATTGCGCGTGTGAATAAGGAACTAAAAGAAATTGCGACACTTTGGCGAATCGAAGAGATTCACCCTTAGCCCTTATTGATTAAAAACTTTTGCTTTGATGGCTTGGTATTTTTCCGGAGTCATATTCTTCAACCGGTCTGCCATAATCAAACTGTTGAAATAACGAAGGCGTTCTGAAGTGTTCAAAGACGGATTGAGTTGCAAAGCATAGTTGTACAAAGCCTCGTGAACAATCATTACGGCTTTGTTGCCATCATCCAGAGCGTTCCAAATGTGATAGTTAATGAAATAGCGTGAATCTTCCGGGAAAATCGGTTCATGCTGAATCGCGAGCTGGCGCAGAGTGCAGCCGGCAAGTGTGAATCCCAAACCTGTATCGTTGACCGGCAATAGATCACCAATGGTGAATTGGGCCTCTGCCCAGAAGCTATCAATGATCACTTGCAGCTTGGCTTCAAGTTCCGGATCCAGAGTTTTTAAACGAGCGACCAGAGCTTTTGCTGTCAGAGTTCCAGTATCGCAAACAACTTTATTTCCCATCATCACGGCGCAGTTTTTTGGAGCCGCTGTATCTTGAGGGAAATATAAAAGCATCGAGTAGCGATGAGTTGCCTCAACCGCATCGTACATAAAGGCACTACCATCGGCGCAGACGATTGCGTTGCCACCATTTCCGAACTCCGTTGAAGCCGACAGCAGAGAAGATGAGAAAAGTGTGACCAGCAATACAAGTATTTTCATCTTACGATCCTTGCTCTATGGAAGCGATTCGTGTGGCAGGAACGATCTGCACGCACACGTTATACACCTCGGTTCTTTCGCCTTCTTCCAAAAGCGCGCTCACATCAGCACGGAATTTTTTCGCTAACAACTTTGCTTTGTAAAGTTGACGAGGATTTGTTGGGACGATGATGGAGGTGATGTCGCGCAACTCAAGAGCATCTGTTTCCAAAGATTGAATTGATTTGTGCAGAAGTTGACGCTGATAATTTCGCAATGCTGAAGAAGGAATATCATGAGTGGAAGTTAAATGCTTGTGAGTTGGAAAAAGTTTTCCATTCGTTTCTTCAACCAAGCCCACAGTGATCAATCTTGTCAAAGAGTCGCTGACTGTGTTCTCGGATAACCCCAGGCGTTCTGCAATCCACCCTGGGCTGCTGTTGAATGAAGATGTTTCCATCAAATTCAAAATCGCAAAGTGATGCCATTCAGGAAGGAACGAATATTTCTCTTCGGAAATCTGGTGGGGAGCACGATCATCTTTTCTTTCGTGCAATGATTTACCAATCAAGAATTCCAAACGTTCCGCTTTATCAGGTGGCAAATCCAGTGC
>JAGIAF010000093.1 GCA_017745015.1 Bdellovibrio sp.
GATCATACATCGGACCTATTTCCACAACTTTGAAATCAACTCCCAAATTACGAGCCAGCTCTTCAGCCAACGTCAGACTCTTCGGCGAATTGAACGGCCCTGGTAATCCCAACGTCGTGACATTCGCAGGTCCCATGGCGTCTACCGCCAAAGCTGCAGCCACTGCAGAGTCAATGCCACCACTAGAGCCTAAGTGCACTCGCTTCATCCCCGTCTTTGCGCAGAAATCGCGAATGCCTAGAACTAACGCACGACGAAGCTCTTCAACTGATTCAAGCTTTGCGGTTTTATTCCAGACTTCTTTGGTATCTAGATCAATGACGTTAATGTCTTCTTCAAAAGCCTGGCAAGTAAGAAGCTTCTTACCTTTTTTATCCATCACAAAACTTTGACCGTCATAGATGATCTCGTCTTGAGCACCTACCAGATTTGCATAAAGGATTGGAGCACCAAAATACTGCGCCGTTTTTAACGTCACATATTCACGTTGCTTCATCTTTCCAACAAAGTACGGAGACGCACTCAGATTGATCACCATATCAATCTTTTGTTTCTTCACTTTGGCGAGTGGATTTACCTTATACGCAGAATGACCTTTGGAATCAGGCCATGCCCAGATGTCTTCACAGATAGTGAGGAAGAACTTCCTCCCCTTCCAAGAGAAATAATTCTTCGAAAAATCACCCGGCTCAATAAAGCGCGCTTCATCAAACACATCACCTGTTGGCAAGAGCTGCTTGTGGAAAAAGCGAGGTTTTTGCCCTTTCACCGCCAGCACTGCAGAGTTGAAATAAGGACGTCCTTTTTTATCAGCATTGCGTGTGATAACTCCGAAAATCACTGCGATACCTTTAGGAATCTTTTTGATAAGATCCTTTATCTCTGATTCTTGCTTTTTTACTATTTGCTCCCGTTCAAGAAGATCAAACGGATGGTATCCAAATAATGCGCATTCTGGAAATACCACCAAGTCGCACTTTCGCTGCTGTGCTTGATGGATGAAATCCAAGATTTTCTCTTTATTATTTTTAAAATCAGCGAGGGTCGGGTTGATTTGGGCAAGGGCGATTCTCATGGGCCCAATATACCCAAATTCTCATTATGAGACAGCGAAATTAATTCAGAAGGCGGCCCATTAACGTCTCTGTCCAACCTTTGGTCAGTCTAGAACCTGTCAAATCTTCCAAATTCGAATTCAATCCGAAATTACGTGGCACCTAGCGTGCATTTCTAAACCCTAACGGAGCAGAAGCTCCGGGAGGGTTTTCATGTTTAAGTTAGTTGTAGTGTCTCTTGCCTTTCTAATGTTTACCGCAGCTTGCACAAAGCAGCGTGATGCTCAGTTCGCAACCGGGCAAGGTGAAAACCTATTAAAGGTTGCCGATTACAACGGCAGAACTTTTGAGATTTCAACGGGTTCTTCAATTGAAGGACAAAAGCAAAACTTCTCCAAGGCAGAGCAATTAGATGTTAAGGCCAAGTCTCTTGGTGATGACTCCTTCTCAGTTGTCTCTTACGAGGTAAACGATCCACTAGCTAAAAAGCTTTTGGGCGATACAGCTATCGTAGGTAAAAAGAATAAGAAATATAAAGGCTTGATCCGCGTAGAGCAGAACTATCTTAAAGTATATAAGGTTGCAGCTAAAGAAGACCTACCTATTAATGAGGTTACTTACGCAATCACCTTGGAAAATGGCGAACTTGCCGTTCCACTTATTGGATACCCAATCACTTCCCGCCTAAAGGTAGACCGCGTGAAGAATGAGATGGGCGAAAAAACATCTACTAAATATGAGCATAGTCAAGAGGACATCGCAACGGCGACTGAGTTCCGCATGGACCTTTCTCGCGGTGAGATCTTTGAAGCCGTAGTAAAAACAGACGTTCTTCCGACGGATTACTTCGATGGTGAGTGGTACTATAATGAAACAATCACTTCTGCTCCGGAAGAAGATTCTGAATCACTAGGTCAGGGTGCTGCTTATGACCAAACTTTAACGCCTTCAACTCGTGTGAAGTTCTTGAAAAATGAAAATGATATTAAAGTAGTTAACTTGAATATCGACGAGCGCCTTATTAAGAAAGAAGACGTGAACTTCAAGACAGCGTTGACTATTCCGGTTGAGTGGAAATCATATAAAGTTGTCGGTAATGGCACTGGCATGGCAGAAACTGAAGATGGAAAGGTTCATTGGAGTAAACGTCCGTTCCTTTCTGTAGGTTTCGGAGCTTCCCGCTCATTGATGAACACTGGCGAAGCGCGCCTAGTTTCATTGGAAGTTAAAGATGACTACTTGTCTTACGCGGTAGAGAATAACCGCGATAACATTCGCACGCGTTATTCTTTCATGCGTGTTAAGAAAACAAACTATCAACCAAAACGTCTCTTCAAAGATGACAAGCGTCTTTTCGGTTACTTTGAAACTGAAAGACAGGTTGTACAGAACTACGAAGTAACACGCCAAGAAGACGTAGAAAAAAACCTCTACATCTCTCGCTTTAACCCAGCGGCTGGTCAAATTGTATATCACTTCACAAAAACAACTCCACAATGGATCCGTTCATATGTGCGCGAAGCCATCAAAAACTGGGATGACGCATTCAAAGCTGCTGGCTCTAGCGTAAAAGTCGCTCTGAATGAGGAATTCGATGTAGAGTTAGGTGACCTTCGCTACAATGCGATCAACATCATCGAAAACTTAACGGCATCAAACCTCTTCGGCTTCGGTCCGTCAGTTACAGACCCATTCACTGGTGAAATCATCTCCGCTACGACGAACGTTCACTTCACTCCAATTCGTGAAGCAGTGATCGAAGAGTTGAGAACTTATATCGACATGAAATTGGGTCGCTTGAACGAAGGCCGCATTGTCGGCATCTCTGGTCAATTAGCATCCATGGGCGAAATGGTTCTTAAGCAAGCTGACCGTGCGGTTCAAGTCGCTTCTGACTATATGCCAATGATGAAAGGCTTGAAACTCTACGTGCCAGATGAAAAAAACCCTAATAAGTTCAAGTTGCAAAATGTTGATTTCAGAAAACGTACTACTAAAAACGCTCAAGAATTCGACGTAGCAATCGCTTCTGGCAATATCCACAAAGAAGTGGAAGCACAATGTTCTTCACTTGTGGATTACGTAGCGACATTGAAAAAAACAGGTCAAACACACAACGACGACGAGATTAAAGTTCTTGATGATTGCTCTCGCAAAATTGCAGTAATGAAGTTCATGGGTACATTGACTCACGAAATGGGTCACAACTTCGGTCTTCGCCACAACTTCATGGGCTCAAACGACGCTGCTAACTTCTGGTCTACTAAGGAGACTGGCACTGAGCACCAAGTTCGCTCTTCTTCTGTGATGGAATACCCATCATTTAACGAAGACCGCCTTTTGAAGCCCGGTAAATACGATATCGCAGCAATCCGCTTCGGTTACGTAAATACGGTTGAAACTAACAACGGTGATGTAGTTACGCTAGACACAAATAAAACGATCGCGACAAATTTGTCTCAGAAATCAATGTCTTTACGTCCCTACAAATTCTGTACGGATGAGGATGTGTCGATCTCTGCAGATCCAATGTGTCAACGTCATGATGCGGGTGTAACTCCACTTGAAGTGGTTCGCAACACGATCGCTGACTACCAAGCGTCTTACCAGTTGTTGAACTTCCGTAGAGACTCTTTGAGAAATATCAGTCCATCTCGCCTGATGATGTACCGTGCCTCTCGCTTCTTCTTCCCTCTTGCACGCTTCTATGAAGAGTGGAGAATTGGTCTTGCTCGCTACATCGGTCAAGACGATCAGTACCTTGAAAGAATGTCTGCTGAGCAATTGGACGCCGTTATCGCGAAAATGTCGAAAGACCCTCAGTACTCTGAGTTCGTGAAGCAATACCGCCCAGTAGCAACTGAAGTATTCAACTTCTTGATGGAAGTATCCATGCTTGAGAATAAATACTGTGTGCTTGTAGACGAAAAAGGTACGCCAAGCTTGACGGAACTAGAGAAAGTTCGCCAGCAAATGTTCTTTACTAAAAATGTTTCTGTAAAAACTTGTGCAGACGCTCAACAGGCGGGCTTCTGGGCTGATCAAAAACTTAAAGTCTTCAACGAAATCGGTTACGAGTTGAATACTTTCAGATTTGACCTTTCTGCGAAAGCGGCGATGGAGCCAATGGATGTAGTAGGTACTCAAGGTGACCGCTTGATGGCTCTTGCAGTTCTTACAGGCCACGCAACCTCGTCATACAACGGTTACGCTACGGATTTCCGCCCATCTTTCATGGATGAGCCCGGTTTCCGTAAGAAAATGCAGGATATGATTTACGCACGCGTTAGTTCAGGTGTGCCAGGCACTTCTGTAACCAAATACATCCCAGAATCCAAAGATGCTGAGCAAAATAAAATGATCACTCAGTACAAAGCATACTTGGATAAGATGAGCTTTGGCCGCTTCTCATCTGAACAAGATGTGTTGAGCGCTGCGTTCACATCAACTGTTCAAGGTGCGATCATTCCGGGTAAAGAAGAAGAAAGTGCTTCACGCTTGTCGACTCTTTCTGGTGTATTTACTCGTCAACCAACTGAAGAGTTGATGAAGAACGCACAAGCTTATGCGGTTGTTGGTGGCGGATACTTCGTAGTAACTAGCCCAGATGCAAAAGATGCTATTGCCCTAGTTAACAAATTCAATTCACTCCAAGCAGTGAAAGCTAAAAAGGCTTTCGATGCTAAAGATGAGAATAACGCTAAAGTGTTGGCAGTAGTTAAAGGTCTTCCTTCGGCTGCTCAACTTGCGAAAATGACTCTGGGTGAAGTTGCAACCGCTTACGGAAAAGCTGCAGAAGAACTTGGAAAAATTGAAGCGGATTCTGAAAAAGTGGGCTTCCTGTTAACTGAGACCCAAGGTGTTATGTCAAACTTGGATCTCATCGGCAGTATGCAAGAAAAGGATCCAGAGAAATACAAAAAGTTCATGGATATGAATTCTGTTGAGTTCAATAAGAACTACCTCAATAACCCTAAAGGTTTCCAAGGTAGCGATATCGTAAAAGGCGCAATGGCTGCAAATGATCGCGCAGTTAAGTACTACGACGCAAACCGCGTAGAAATCGATGCTCAGATCAACTTGCTTTCAAACTTGATCTACTTCGCAGCAACGAGTCTCTAAATTCATTCCCTGTAAAACAAAAAAGGCGACCTGCGGGTCGCCTTTTTATTTCATAGTTCTGATTAATAAAAACCTAGTCGATTGATTTCCTTCCAGAAAAACCATCTTGATAGCCATGAAAGTGGTTCACTTCATTTTCTGGATATTTCCAGCAGAAGTAACCTTCTCCGCAATCAAAATCAGCCATCCACAATCCCTTAGGCTCTGCGCCTAACTTTTCAACCTTGGCTTGCCAGCGATCAATAATCCCATTGATCTGCTCTTCAATAATAGCAACTGACGGGTGGGCTTTGTCGGAATAGGCTTCAATTCTATTCACGTGAGTTTTTACCTCACGACTTGCTTCATCAGTTAGGCGATAAATAATCGGCAGCAGTTGGCGCGCCTCACCTAACGTGAAATATTTTTTGCGATTGATTTCAATCACATTCTCCAACGAATTCCCCCTCGAAACAGAACGAAGCCCTGTATCTATGAAGAAGTGATGGGTTTCAAGATATTCTCTTGGGTGACAGATAAGTTAAGAATTTCTGTGGAATTTTTCTAAACGCGATGCAGACTTTTCAGTCTATTTTTCACCGCTTTTAGAAAATTGCAGTGCTTGACCGCCCAAGAAGATCACCAGAGCGATAATCAGTGCAGCGATGAACAGGTAACGTATAAAATTTCCAATGGTCAGAGGCTCATCCTCTTTCATCATAACAGGCTTCGCTTCTGGTTTTTTAACCGCGATTTTCTTAACTGCTGGAGTAAATCCCTCGCCCGCAGCAACTGACGTCTTATTGCCTGCATTAGCCTTCTTCTCGAGCTTCTTTTTTTCATCTTCAGTCAAACCAGTAACTGGAACAGACGCCACCTTACGACCCGTTTCCACATAGCCTGCTGACGTAGTCTTTTGGAAAAAGCCCCCGGAGCCACCGCCATCCAAGGCAATCTCTACAACTTTTCCCTGTTGGCTGCTAGCAGGGCCTTCTAAGCCCCGGCGACCACTTCTGCCGTTACTGATATACCTGCCATTATTTCGCGAGCCTGAGCCCGCGTAGCGACTATTTGAGCTGCTATTTGAGGAGTCTGATCCTGAGGAGTTCTTACTACTAGATGAATCCTGATTTTTTGAGCTGTCGGAGCTACTAGAATTTGAACTACCCGATCCTTTGCCGCCATTAGCGTTTCCCGCAACGTTATTGAACTTCGAAGTGCAACCCTTATCGGCCGCGGCAGTATCATCCCCGCCCAAAGCAGGAAGCTCTCCGGTTTCGAGCAAACATGCCACATAGTCGCCCATGAATCCTTGCACGAACTGCTGCATAGGTTTGAAGATTTGATAAACGAGCATCAAAATAAGCGAAACTGAAATAATCAGCAATAGTACATACTCGATCACAGCTTGACCGCGATCGTTTGTTAGTCCAGCTGATTTTTGAGAATTCTTCACTCGCTTAGGCATTTAAGTCATACTACAACATATGAAAAGCAGACTGAATTTCAATTGCTTCGTATTTACTTTGATCTTGTCTTTTGTCTCATTCTTAAACGTTAGTCAGGCAGCTTCCTCGACTTCCGGCCAGAAGAAGGATGAGTTCGACCTCTTAGAGGAAGAGATCAACGCCCCAGCAAAACCGAAATCCACAGTAAAGCCTGTGGAAAAGCCTGCGGAGAAGTCTGCAGCTATTGCCGGTGAAACTTCAGCACAGAAAATTGAGCGCCTTAAAACAGAGATCAAAAAAAATCCACGCAACATCAGTTTGATCGTGGATCTTGCGCAGGCATTTTACGATCAAAAAGACTATGAAAAGACGACACTTCTTTTATGGAAACAAATCGATCGCCTGGATCGCAAGGGCATTCTTTTACTCGCTCGCGCTCACGAAGCTCGTAAAGAACCCACAGAAATGATCCGCGCCCTTAATAATCTTATCGGCAAGGACGAAAAAGATTTCGAAGCTTACTCTTTAATGGGAAATGCATATCAAATTCAAAAGAAGCCGAAAGAAGCTCTAGAAGCCTATAAGAAGGCCTTAGAGATCAATCCAAAGTACGAACCTTCCTATGACTCTCTGATGACAATGTACGAGCAGCGCTCGCCACCAAACCTGTATGAGATGCGCATCCTCGCACAAGACATGATCGACAACATCGGCCATCGTCCTCAGTACTTGGCAAAGCTTTGCGAGATCAACACGAATGACAGTCTTTATGAACCGGCAATCGAAGCATGTAAGGAAGCGATTCAGAAAGATCCACAGCGAGCCGATGCTTACGTCAATCAAGGCCTTAGCTATAAAGGCACCGGTGACGACGAAAAGGCTGTAAAGATTCTTAAAAAGGCCGCTATGGATTTTCCAAAATCCGAATTTGCCCAATTCACTTACGGCAAACATTTAGAGGAGCAGAAGAACTACTTAGAAGCGATTAAGTACTACAAAACTGGCACCGAAGCAGATCCAAAAGCGGCCCGTTCATGGCTCGGTCTTGCCACGAGTTCCTTTGAGCTTAAAAAATACGAAGTCGCTTTAATCAGTTACAAGAACGCTTGTAAGTACGATAAAAAAACGGCGGTTGCTTTTAGAAGAGCAACCACCGTTTTAAGAAATACTAAAGTTTCAGATTGGGCCTTGAAGTTCGAAGCTGCGTCGGATAACTGCACCTTCTAGATTTCAGTTACGATCTCACCAATAAGGTCGTATTCCATAGCGTCGGTGATGTGGACTTTAACCATGTCGCCTACTTGCGCTTCACCATCGTTAATCAAAACAACGCCGTCGATGTCTGGCGCTTGACCCCAGAAACGACCTTGCAACAACAAATCAGTTTCCTCAGAGAAACCCTCCACAACAACTTCAATAGTTTTACCAATGAAGTCGCGGTGCTTTTCGCGAGAGATGTTTTGCTGAACTTCCATCAAAGCATCGTGACGGTATGTTTTAGTTTCTTCGTCGATCTGGTTGTCCATACGACCACCTGGAGTGTTTTCCTCAGGTGAGTATTTGAAGCAACCTACACGGTCGAATTGTTGTTCGGCTACGAAGTTCAAAAGCTCTTCGAATTGCTCTTGAGTTTCACCAGGGAAACCCACGATGAATTGCGTACGGATCACCGCTTCTGGCAAGTGTTCACGGATGTTCATCAACGCCGTTTCAACTTCATCACGAGTCATTTTACGATTCATGCTCTTAAGAACTGCATCGTTGATGTGCTGAAGTGGCATATCAAAGTAGCGAACGATCTTTTTGCTGTTCTTGATAACTTGAACCATCTCTTGAGTGATGCCATCTGGATACAAGTACATCAAACGGATCCATTGAAGGCCTTCAACTTGATCAAGCGCTTTCAAAAGCTCAACCGGGCTTTCTTTGCGAGTTGGATCTTTACGACGGATATCAAAGCCGTAGTCTGTGAAGTCGTGGCTGATGATAATCAATTCTTTTACGCCGCCAGCAACAAGCAATCTTGCTTCAGCTACGATCGCGTCGATAGAACGCGATTGCAGGTTGCCACGGATCAACGGGATCGCACAGAACGCACAACGCTTCATGCAACCTTCAGAGATTTTCAAATACGCACGGTGACCCGGTTGAGAGTTCACACGCGGAGTCGCCTCTTCTTGAAGATACGTCGGCAAGTTGAAGAATGTTTTCTTCTTTTCGCCTTCGTCAGAGTTTTTCAAGATTTTCGCGATGTTTTGGAACTCTCCAGAACCTACGAAAAGGTCTGCTTCCGGAAGACCTTCAACAAGGTCGTCTTTATAACGCTGAGTTAAGCAACCAGCGACAACAACCTTCTTGATTTTGCCCTCTTGCTTAAGATCGCTCATGTCAAGAATGCGTTGAATAGATTCTTTTTTAGAGTCTTCGATGAAACCACAGGTGTTCACGATCACAGTGTCAGCTTGGTCAGCTTCGCCAACAACTTCGTAACCGTCTTTCATCAAAGTGCCGGCCATGATTTCACTGTCTACTAGATTCTTAGGGCAACCCAAGCTGATAAAGTGAACTTTTTTGTTTTGAGCGATTTCTTGTTTCATAGTTCTGTCACCGGCACATTTTTAGGGGGTTGATACTTAAATAAACTATTATTAGCACTGTCTTTGAATTTGATATCCGAGAACTTCATCGTCGTGAGGTTTCCGATATCGTCTTTATAAGAGATCTCTTTCAGCAAAGACTTTTTCCCATCGACAACCAAGTTCATCGACTTGATCATCAGGTCACTGCCCGTTGGAGACACCTCAAGCAGAACATTGTCACCGTCTGATTTCTCGTTAACGACTTTAAAACTCTTTTGAAGATCTCCACCCAACAATGATGAGATCAAAATTTGTGAGCGAGTTTTTTTATCCACTTTTCCTTTAGCGATCTGCGGATTGCCCCCGAACTCTTTCGGTGGATATTGCACACTCCAGATCGTCGTGCCGTCGAATACCAACAGTGTTTTCTCAGGAGTTTCATTCTCCCAACGGAACTTGCCGTTAGCTAAAAAGATTTTGCCTTGATATTTAGTCTCACGACCTTGCAACTCTAGCTTCACTGTTTTCTCAACAGACATTTCAACAAGTTTTGCTGAACGGTATTTGTTCGAAAGTTTTTGAAGAGTTGTGTTTGTTTTTGAAACCGCATGTGCAGCGAAGGCGAAACTGGTAATCAAAAATAAGGCACTGATTTGTTTAAACATTCGGGCGTTATAGCAGATCCCTGGACGCTCCGCAAGAGAGGCTCCGTCTTGCAAGGGCCCATACCTCAAAATGAGGGGGACTCCCAAGAGCTTCATAGGCAGCAAGTGCTGTAGACCCCGTAGTTACGATATCGTCGGCGAAAATCCATAGCGCCTCTGACCAACTTTCAGCCACTCTTGAAGAATTTTCATCTAGGTCAATGCGCACTCTCAAACGCTGACTGAGTGAGGCGCCCCGTTGATGATGAGCCTGATCCTTACGCAGACATGATACGACCTCCCCTCCGACCTGTTGGGCCAAGGCTTCGGCCCACTGGTAAGCGTGATCTTTACCCGGCTTAGAGGATGGCGCCGGCACTACTAAAATCGGTCGCTCCACAAATGGCAGCCGTGCTCTTCGCCTCATAAACTCTTCCGCCCAAAAGCTCCAGTCGCGATGTGGCTTGCTACCTTTCAGTGCCACCAATTCTGCCGAGAGCAAATCACTCACTCCCGGGTTCCAATGAAAAGCAGCAAAGACATCAAAAGTCATAAAGCGCACGGATACTAGTTCCGGTGGCAAATAGGATACGACCCTGGTTAAGCAAGGTTCGCATAACAAATATTGGGATTTCAGTAATGATCCGCAGTGAAGACAAGGGTGAACGCCGTTTCGAATCCAATTAGAGATAGTTGTCATGGTCTCTTAGCTAAGCAATTGACAAGCCTAGGGGCCCGGCCTAGAACAAAATGCGAGGGGACCAATGAAACAATTTATCGTACTCGCAGCCAGTCTGATCGCGATTTTTCCGCTGATGTCTGTTGCGCGCGTTTCTGCACACCGTGAAAAGAATGAGTCTTTTCAAGCTGCAAAAATTCGCACGAAAGGCTCGGTTCTTTTTGAAGGCCAAGAAGAAAACTTGTGGGGAAAAGACCCCGAAAGCCAAGCCAAAGCCCTTAAGAGCATGAACATTAAAGATATTCCGGACGTGGGTTCGTACCCTGATTTGGAAAATCAATTTAAGTTCGTACGTGATACTCGTTTCCTGCAAACCGATGACCCAAATTTCCCGCGCCGACTTACATGGCTGTATCCTGATGACGGATGCTTTGCTCGCGCAGAGCTAGCCGCAGAAAATTTGATCAAGAACCACTTCCCTTCTCCGAAAAAAGTATTCGCGTTCGGTGAGTTGTCAGTTGATACTAAGAACTCTCCGGCAGGTTCTGTTCATTGGTGGTATCACGTTGCGGTTATTTACCGCGTGGGCAGCCAACCTTACGTACTTGATCCAGCAATCAATCCGAAACAACCTATGAAAATTTCTGAGTGGGATGCGGCGATTGGCGGAACTCATACGAAAGTGAACTACGCCATTTGCTCCAAAGACACCTTCGATCCAGATCAAGAATGCCTCAATCCTTCACCGATGAGTGAGGCAACAGCAGAGTCCGAGCAACGCAACTACTTGCCAGACGAATGGC
>JAGIAF010000094.1 GCA_017745015.1 Bdellovibrio sp.
GTTTTAAAGTGAGCATTAAGGCACGTGCTGAAGATGAAGCTAGCTTCAAAGAATCAGGGGCGTCAATTAATGCAGAATACATTTTGTAGACATGCTGTCTTCACTTGCCCTTTATACAGTTGAGACCGCCTTAGATTTGTCGTTGGGATGATTTTTCCTTGAAAAAACTGCCTCGAAGTAACGCATTGAGTACCAAAAAAGTGCCTGGCACCTTTTTGTGTGGTACACCATCGCCCTATGCAAATGACCAAAATTAAATTCACAGTTGCGTATGACGGCACAGGATACTGTGGCTGGCAAAAACAGAAACCCGAAGATCAGGTTTCTGTCGCACAGGTCATTGAAGAAGCACTTTGCAGAATCTTTAATGAAAAGATCGTCCTCTTTGCTTCGGGCCGAACAGATGCTGGCGTTCATGCCTTGAATCAGGTCTGCCACTTTTCCACGACTCGCAAAATTGATCCGGCTAAAAAGTGGGATATCTGTTGGGCCCTGAACTCTCAGCTGCCGCCCGGAATTGTGGTGAAAAAGGCCTGGATTGCTCCGGAAGAGTTTCACGCCACTTTGTCCGCGACTCACAAGACATATAGATATCTATTATTGAATCGTCCTCGCTCCAGCGCCCATTTGGCTCGCTATGCCGCTTGGGAAAGACTGCCAATTGATATCGAGCACCTAAAGGCGAGTTCTAAATTTCTTTTGGGAAATCAAGACTTTAAGAGCTTTCAATCGGTCGGAACCCCGGTGAAAGACACCATCCGTGAGATCTATAAAGCGGACTGGGAATGGCGCAAACCAGGCGTATTGCAGTTCACAGTTACCGGCAGTGGCTTCCTAAAGCAGATGGTCCGCAATATCGTGGGCACGTCCCTGATGATCGAGAAAAAAGGCCTAAGTCCTGAATATATGAAGGAAATTATTTATTTCATGGATCGTAAAAAAGCCGGTCCGCCAGCTCCCGCGCAGGGCCTGTACCTTATGAAGGTTTATTATCCCAAGAACCTTGACAATGGGTGCCTAGAACTTTAAAACATCCCTTCCCGCAAACATAGTGTAAGAGCCCGTTGTTAAACTCAAACATCATATTTGCCGTCCGACCGAGAGGTCGGCCGAATGGAAGTGACGGACGGTAAAACCGGCGCTTCAAAATAATTGGAGATCTTAAGAATGAAAACTTTCAATGCAAAAGCAGAAGAAGTTGAAAGAAAATGGTGGATCGTTGATGCCGCTGACCAAAAAGTTGGTCGTGTTGCAACTCGCGTAGCTACTATTCTTCGTGGTAAAAACAAAGCTATCTACACTCCAAACGTAGATACTGGTGACTTCGTTATCGTGATCAACACGGACAAAATGGAGCTTTCTGGAACTAAATGGGATGACAAAAAATACTACCGTCACTCTCGTTTCTTCGGTTCTATGAAAGAGATGACTGCAGCTCAAGCGAAAGAGAAAGATTCAACTTTCATCATTCACGAAGCTGTTCGCGGTATGCTTCCAACAAACAAGCTATCTCGTCATATCATCATGAAAATGAAAACTTACACTGGCGCAGAGCACCCACACGCTGCTCAAAAACCAGAACTTCTAACACTTCCAACTAAGAAGTAATTGGAGAGGATAGAATATGGCAGCAGCAGAAAAATTCTTTTATGCAACTGGAAGAAGAAAAACGTCATCAGCACGTGTTTTCTTGAAGCCTGGTAAAGGCACTATCACTATCAACGGTAAAAAATCTGAAGACTACTTGAGCCGTATGCAATCTCGCATGGTTATCGTTCAGCCTTTGGACCTTTTGAATCAAATCGGTAAGTTCGACGCTAAAATCACTGTTGCAGGTGGTGGTGAGTCTGGACAAGCTGGTGCGATCCGTTTGGGTATCACTCGTGCATTGATCGCTTTCAACCCAGAGTTCAAAGCAACTCTTAAGAAAGCTGGCTTCATCACTCGTGACCCTCGTATGGTTGAGCGTAAAAAATACGGTAAAGCCGGCGCTCGTCGTAGATTCCAATACTCTAAACGTTAAAATTTGGAGTGTCCGAATCTGGACCAGAAACGAAAAAGGGAGCTCTTGCAGCTCCCTTTTTTTATGTCCAAAAGTTGCGAACAAAAAAAGGGAGCCACTGGCTCCCTTTTTAATTTCTATACTCTAAAAGAGTTAGAACTACTTAGTGCAAGATACTGGGTAGATGTTGCCAGAAGCAGCCATGAAACCAGAGAAGCCGCCACCTTGTTCAGCGCTAACGCCGAAGAAGCCAGTGTTTCTGATAACGCCGTCTTCAGTTTGAGCTGACTTTTCAGTTAAAGCCAAAGTTTGCAAGTAACCTTGTTTCAATTGGCCAGATACAGAACCTTTATCCAATTGAGAGAAGAAAGTTGTAGTACCAGTTTTTTCAGAAACTTGGAAAGTAACGAAATCAACTGATGTGTCGTCACCCAAAGTTACTGTGATAGTTGCTGGTTTAGCTGCTTTAGAAGCAACTGAACATTTCATAACTGTTGAATCAGCAAATGCTGAAGAGCCTGCAAGAACCAATGCTGCTGTGATAAGTGCTTTCATGAAAATTCCCCTTTGTTAATGAGTATCCTCGAAGAGGCTATGCCACAGACTTAGGTCCAGCAAGGCAAATGCAATGCGCTACTTGTGACTAGTTCTTAAGCTTCAAGAACGTTGTAACGAGTGTCTAACCACAAATGCGTTTAACGTTTTTTACGTGGAGCGTATTCGGTACTTATGAAAAGAAGAATCACCTTTCTTCATTTATTTTTGATGAACCAGCTCATTCTAACCCTTGTTGTTCTTGGGTTGATTGGCGCCTATGGCACTTACTTGGTGAACCAAGAGCAAGGCGTTTTGAAAGAGCGCATTGATCCGTTGTTGGCTCGTGAAAGTGAACGCATCAGCAATGAGCTGCAGGTACTTGAAGTAAACGTGTTGCGAATCAAAAATGTTGTAGAAACTTTTGGATATATTCCGCGCGACCGCATTGAATCCCGATTCCAAAGCTATGCGTCCTCGATGTTAGGTCCCCATGCGACTCAGTACAATGCGTGGTTTGCTTTGGGGCCGCAACTTTCGAAATCCTATTTTGGCAAAGAAGGTTACGTCGCCACTGTTCATCGTGATGCCAAGAACGACAATCGGTTTGTCTTCGAAAAGTTTACGATACCAGGATATGACACAGATTCCTCCATCGAATGGTGGAAGATGAATCGTGTGGAAAACGAAGTGAAGCACACGGACTTCCACTCTGATCACGGCTTCTTGGAAAAGGTCATGTTCACGACAGCAACGGGTATCTTTGAGGGTAACAAGCTGATTGCAGTTGCCGGAATTGATACGTTGGCAGATCAAATTGCCGACCGCTTGGCTCAATTCAAATTGGGAACAACCGGGGGAGCGGTGATCGTTGATGAATACGGTCGTCCGATCTTGCCTCTTCTGTCTCGCAGCTTGCCGCTGGCGGGGTTTAAATTTCAAGCGACCAGCCCTGATAAATTCGATCGTATGCCGAAGCTCAGTGAGAAAGCTTTTGCTCTTTCATCGCAAAAGCTTCAGGACTTTAAAGGGGATGATGGGGAAACTTATCTGACTCTTTCTCGCGCGATCAAAGGGCGTCCTTGGAACCTCGTGGTCTTTCAGTCGAAGGAAGAGGCCTATTCGGGATTGTATCGTCGTTTGTTCGTCTTGATGTTGGTGGTGATGGTCGCGTATCTCATCGCTTCCTTAGCGCTGTATTTTACTGGGCAGATGGTGCTAACTCGTCAACGTGGGGACTATGAGGAATTGCGGAATTCTCGTGATCAGGCAAGAGCCGCAACAGAAGCGAAATCCGCATTCTTGTCGACCATGAGTCACGAGATTCGTACGCCGCTGAATTCGATGTTAGGCTCTGCAGAGTTACTGGCCGAAACAACCTTGGACTCTGATCAAAATGAATATCTGCAGACCTTGCGAGGTGCGGGGGATTCTCTTTTAAGTATTTTAAATAATATTTTGGACTTTTCAAAAATTGAAGCCGGCAAGATGAGCTTGGATGTGAAAGAATTTCGTCTGAGTGACTTGATTCATGAAGTGCAAATGTTGATGGGGCCGGCAATTTCTCGCAGGAACTTAGAATTCAATGTGGTGACGCCGGAAATTGATCGCTTTGTAACGGGCGATTACATTCGCATCAAGCAAGTGATTTTGAATCTTTTGGGAAATGCAGCGAAGTTTACCGAGAAGGGAAAAATCGAACTGCGGGTGTCGGCGCGAGGAATTCCTGAGAGTGAACAAGTTCGTTATCACTTTGAAGTAAGCGATACAGGTGTCGGGATTGCCAAAGAGAATCTGCACCGAATTTTTGACGAATTCAGCCAAGAAGACTCTTCGGTCACGCGCCGATTTGGCGGTACAGGCTTGGGACTTAGCATTTCTCAAAAGTTGATCAAGATGATGAACGGAGAGATTGGCTGTCAAAGTCAGCAGTACGTCGGCTCGACTTTTTATTTTTACATAGATCTTTTAAGTGGTAGTGCTGGTCCGTGGCGTGCACGTTCCATCGAAGCTCCGGCGCCGGCGCTGCTACGAACCTCTTTGCAAGAGCAGATTCAGAAGTTTGACGTAGAGAAGAAAATTCTTCTGGTCGACGACATGGAAGATAACCACCAACTGATGCGGGCTTATATCAAGAAGCTTGGAAATGTTTTTGTTGAGTCTGCGTACTCTGGGGCGGAATGTATCGAGAAGTTTGCAAAGGGTCCGTACGACTTGATTTTCATGGACGTGCAGATGCCGCGAATTTCCGGTCTTGAGACGATACAACGGTTGCGAGAAATCGAGAACCACCGTTCCCAACAGCGGACTCCCATCATAGTGGTGTCGGCTAATAATTTTACAGAGGACCGTGAGAAGAGCTTGGCTGCAGGTGCTGATGAGCATTGCGGCAAACCTATTCGAAAACAGGTCATTGTTGATCTTATAGTCAGGTACTGTCTAAAAGAAAATGCTCCGGTAGTTGTAAATTAACCTCTTCGAAGGTCAAGTTTCTTACAAAATTTCCCGATAACTTTTCATCGGGGGAAGCATGAATAAGAATTGGATGGTAGTGATTGCAGGTTGCTGTCTCATATTGGGATTTCAAAATTGCAGTCAAAGCGGTCTAAGTCAGGGCGATTTTGCAAGCTTAGACGTTCACGCCGTTACTCCAAGTGTTGGTTCAGGAGAAGAATCTTCTGAAGATGCTCAAGCTATCACCTCCGTTGAAATTCCCTTTGGTCAAAACAAGCTTCGTGTGCAAGCGGACTCCGGTCGCATTGATTTATTCGATAGCGCTGGTCAACTTGTAGAAGAGGGTTGTTTGGGTTCTGTTGAACTGAGCGAACTTCAATCTTATATTAAGCCCTACAATATTTGCGGAGCGCCCGCGCAAGATGCCGACAGAGTGTGCGCGCAGACTTACACGGCAGGTTATGCAAGCCTCGTGATGGGCCAGCAGCGCATGAACCTAGGCGAGATGTTTGACTCTTGTGGTAGCGGCTACAAAGACCTTTGCGGCGATCAAGCCCAATCCTTCCGCGGTTTGGTGGCTTACATGCAAAAGAACTTCTATTCTTTGAACTGCCAATAGGTACGGACACACTTTTGGTAGCAATCACGCGTCACGGGTGACGCATAGTTGCTACCAAAAGTGTGTCCGTACCTTCTAGATAAGGTTAAACACCCAAAGTTGAGCGAACTTTTGCAAACGCATCGTTCAGCTTCGTGCGATCCGGAGCCGCGCCTTGAGCGAAGTCAGGGCGACCGCCGCCTTTACCACCCATAATCGCAGCAACCTCTTTAAGAACATCGCCGGCTTTATGATCTGCCGTCATGTCTTTAGAAACGCTTACGATGATTGGGTTGGAACCGTCACCTTGGCCAACAACTACCACGATACCTGCTTGGATCTTGTTCTTAAGATCATCCGTTACTTTCGCAAGAACTTCGCGATCGTCCATCGGCACGTCCGCAAGAACTAATTTACCAGCAGCACCTGATTTAGTTTTGAATGATACAGCTTTACCAACAAGGTCGTCCACGTTCACTTGGCCGCCTTGAAGTTTTTTGATTTCTTTTTCAAGAGACTTCACTTGTTCTTTGATCGTCTCTACACGAGCAGCCAGAGTTGCTTTCTCGCCGGTGATCTCAAGATGCTTCAAGTAGTGAGCAGACTTTTGCAATCCAGCTGCTGCCAAAGCTTCATCCAAGTGCTCAATAGAGCTCATTGCGAATTTCACCGCAGAGTCACCCGTGATCGCTTCCACGCGACGCACGCCAGAGCTTACGCCAGATTCAGAAACGATTTTGAACAAGCGAATGTTTGAAGTGTTCTTAACATGAGTACCACCGCAAAGTTCGCAAGAGAAATCACCCATAGTCAGAACGCGAACGTCTGTAGAGTACTTCTCGCCGAACAAAGCCATCGCGCCTTTTTCGATCGCTTGCTTGTGAGGCATTAATTCTGTTTTCACTTCCAAGTTACGAGCGATTTGCTCGTTAACCATTTCTTCGATCTTGCGGATCTCTTCGGAGCTTACTGGTTTATTGTGAGTGAAGTCGAAACGAGTTTTTTGTGCATCAACCAAAGAGCCCGCTTGAGTTACGTGCACGCCCAAAACTTTACGAAGAGCTGCATGTAATAAGTGGGTCGCGGAGTGATTACTTGCCGTGTTTCTTCTTTCAACTGGATCAACTCCTGTCACAACAGCGTCGCCCACTTTGAAGGAACCGTGCTCTACTTCCACGTGGTGTAAAACGATATCGTCGATCTTGGTTGTGTTAGCCACGCGAGCGCGATTTGTGTCTTGCATGATGTAACCAACGTCTCCGGATTGACCGCCGCCTTCACCGTAGAAAGTTGTCGCATCAAGGATGATCAAACCTGTGTCGCCGGTTTTAAGTTCTTTCACTTCGGCTTGGCCGTTGGAAAGAGCCATCACTTTACCGTCGCCGATTGTGCCTTCATAACCCAAGAACTTCACGTTCTTGCCAGATTGAAGGTAGTCTTTCGCGAACTTGATCATGTGAGCTTCATCAGCTCCCATGGCTTTGCCTTTCCAGGAAGCTTTAGACTTCGCACGGTTGGCTTCCATCTCTTTTTCGAAAGCGTCTTCATTCACTTCGATGCCAGCTTCGTTGGCGATAACACGAGTCAAGTCAGCAGGGAAGCCGTAAGTGTCGTACATTCTGAACACAACTTCGCCTGAAAGTTCTTTTGTGCCAGCAGCTTTTGCTTTCGCAAGTTCTGTATTCAGGATCTCAGTCCCTTTATCAAGAGTTGCCAAGAAGCGATCTTCTTCGTCGCGGATCGTGTTCAGAACGTGATCGCGGCGAGAAACCAGTTCTGGATAAACAGAACCCATAGTGTCGATCAAAGCTTCTGCCATGCCTGGCAAGAAGGATTTATCCGCAGACAATTTGCGTCCGTAACGGATCGCACGTCTCATGATACGACGAAGAACGTAACCACGGCCTTCGTTAGATGGCAAAGCGCCATCTGCGATTAAGAATGCAGAAGAACGGCAGTGATCCGCAAGTACGCGAAGAGCTGCTGTTGTTTCAGCTGCAGCTTTATCAGTAGCCAATACTTTTTTGTCAGTGATGTATTTTACCTTACCGATTGTGCACGCCAATTGGATCATTGGTTGGAACAAATCTGTATCGTAGTTGTTGAACTTGCCTTGCATCGCTGCTGTCACACGCTCAAGACCAGAACCTGTATCCACAGATGGTTTTGGAAGTGGAGTCAATGTACCTGGAGGATTTTCGAAGTATTGCATGAATACCAAGTTCCAGATTTCAACGAAGCGGTCTTCACCAGCTTTGATACCTTCGTACGGATCAGCGATGGTACCTGCGTCAGGACCGTGATCGTAGAAGATCTCAGTACACGGACCGCAAGGGCCTGTGTCGCCCATTTTCCAGAAATTGTCTTTGTCGAAGCGGAAGATGCGTTCGCGAGGAACACCTTCTTGGTTGTGCCAGATGTCGGCTGCTTCGTCGTCAGACAAGTGAACTGTGACGTATAATTTCTCTTTAGGGATGCTCAACTCTTTAGTGAGGAATTCCCAAGCGAAGTGAATAGCGTCTTTTTTGAAGTAGTCACCGAAAGAAAAGTTACCAAGCATTTCAAAGAACGTATGGTGACGTGCTGTGAAACCTACATTCTCCAAGTCGTTGTGTTTACCACCAGCGCGCACACATTTTTGTGAGCTTACGGCGCGAGAGTAATCACGTTTCTCTAGACCCAAGAAAGTATTTTTGAATTGGTTCATACCGGCGTTCGCGAAAAGTAACGTCGGATCGTTTTCTGGAATCAACGAAGAAGATGCGACAACAGTGTGTCCGTTCTTTTCGAAGTATTTAATAAAAGCATTTCTGATCTCAGAGCTTTTCATAGATAACCTTTCTTACGGTCTCGGTATCAAATCCACGGGAGGCAAGCAGACGTCCTACGCGCGCTTTGTCCTCTTTGGAAAACTTATAATCTTCGTCATACTTATTTTTGACAATCGCCATCGCCTTTTCAAGTTCGAAGTCGCGATCGCTTTCAACAGAGGGCAGACCTTTTTCTTTAAGGTAGTTGTTGATGTAGTATATCCCTTTGTTGCGGCGATGGAGCATATCCGCTAGGCGATTGGCGAGGGCGGAAGGATCTCCCACCCAGTTTTTGTCTTTGGCGTAAGCCATCGCTTCTTCGATAGCCTCTGAACCCTCTTCTTCGTCTGCGAATGAGGCCTGTAATTTGGTTCTGAGCTCATGTTCAGAATGGTCCCGGCGCGCGATCATTTCCATGAGCTTGCGC
Organism: Bdellovibrio sp.; assembly: GCA_017745015.1. Classification (GTDB taxonomy): domain Bacteria; phylum Bdellovibrionota; class Bdellovibrionia; order Bdellovibrionales; family Bdellovibrionaceae; genus Bdellovibrio. The sequence continues at coordinate 8,826 of JAGIAF010000094.1, forward strand.
TTTGCGGCCTGTTTTACTGGCGGCAATTCAGAATTGGGATTTTGCGTTTTTTTCTCGTCAGACATAGGCTGTTCCGAAATCTATCCGGTCCAGCCCCTACAGTCATGCTTTTTTCAGAGTAATTTCAGTGAGTTCGCAGTAAGTGCCCAGGCGTAAACTAGGTCCCCAATAACCGGTTCCCTGATTGACGTAGAGCCGCATGCCTTTGAGGCGGTAAAGGCCTTTTGAGTACTTTTGAAAAAACACGATTAAAAAGTTCCAAGGAAAGAACTGCCCACCATGAGTGTGTCCGGAAAGTTGCAGATTGAATCCCTTGTCGAAAGCCTGATCTGCCATAAACGGTTGGTGTACCAAGAAAATCTTAAAAGCCTCGGGTTTTAATTGGCTGGCAACCTTCGGGATGTCGGGGGCTTCCGTACCGAACTGGCGAGACGCGGGATCGGGAACTCCAGAAACTTGCACCAGAGCGTTGTTGATTGTTACATCCGCCGTTTGATTTAACAGAACCTTGTAACCGATGGCGCGGAAGGCGGCCAAAGACTCTTGGATATTCCAATAATATTCGTGGTTTCCTGGAACGTAGAACACTCCATGTTTGCCTTCAATGGTTTTAAGGATTTCAAACTCCGGCAAATGGCGAATTGCATGGCTGTCCAGGATATCGCCGGTGAAGACTACGATGTCAGCTTTGAGCTCGTTAACTTTCACGGCCAAATTCCTCACGAAATCCAAAGGCAACCCTGGGGAGATGTGAAGGTCGGTGATGTGTGCGATACGCACGCCATCGAGTTCTGAAGGAAGATGATCAAAGGGGATTGTGACGCGATCCACTTTTACACCCAAATGAACGATCAACGTTCCTAAGATTAGTAAAAGGAATGGAACCACCAGCAGAATACCCAAAGCCTCTTTGCCATAGGCAACCTCACTGACAAATTCAGGATTTGTATAATTCAAAATAAAGCACGCGATGTCGCGTAGGATGACGAAAGTAAGCAAGAAGCTGATGTACGCCATTCCAAAATGGGCAGCACTGGAAAGAGTGTCATGCCAAGGCTTGTGCACTTCGTGACTTTGGCGATTGTTCCAAAACAAAAGCGGAACTGCGATGACGGTTCCGAATAGTAGAACTAAAAATCCAATCACTAAGAAGCTTAAGCCCAAAGAAAGGTCTGCGTAACGCACAAGTTGGTGAGTTACATACATGAAGACCGCGAAGAAAAGTGTGAAAATTACTGCTCGAAAGATGGCCATAACTGACTCTAGCACTTTCACCTGTGTTTGCACAGAATCTTGCAAAAACACAAATCCTCGAAGAGCTGCGTCAGTGCTAGCCTCAAGAAAGAGCGGAGGTGTCTATGGCATTTGAAAGCGACTTTGTGAAAGCCCGAGACTTTCTAATCTTACACCGAGCGGATTATGACTACGCTTACAGCAATTTCAAATGGCCTGAGATGGCAAATTTCAATTGGGCATTGGACTATTTCGATCCCATGGCTCAGGGGAATAACAACTTAGCACTCTGGATTAAATCCGAAAATGGTAGCGAAGAGAAATACAGCTTCGCGGATATTTCGGCGCGCTCTTCCCAAGTGGCAAACTATCTGCAGCGTTTGGGATTGAAACGCGGCGACCACGTCATGATCATGATGGGCAACGAAACAGCTCTGTGGGAATTAACTTTAGCCTGCATTAAGCTCGGAGCTATTATCGTTCCAACAAGCACCATGCTTGCGATGGATGAACTTCAAGATCGCTTGGTGCGTGGTGAAGTGCGCATGATCGCAACAACACAAGCGGAAGCAAAGCGCTTTGATGTACAATCAGCTGAAGCGATTAAACTTGTGGTGGATGGTAATATGGAAGGCTGGCATGACTATTCGGAAGCCACTCGTGAAAGTGCGGAATATCATACCGATGAAAAAACCAAAGCTTCAGATCCGTTGCTATTGTATTTTACTTCTGGAACAACGGCGAAACCAAAACTGGTCGAACATACTCATCAAAGTTATCCGATTGGACATCTCTCCACCATGTATTGGATTGGAGTTCGTCCTGGAGACATTCATATGAATGTCAGTCAGCCGGGATGGGCTAAGCATGCATGGTCTACGTTGTTTGCTCCGTGGAATGCAGAGGCGACGGTCTTCGTTTATAAGCAATCCCGCTTTGATGCGAAAAATCTGCTGCAGGCTTTAGAGCAAAACCGCATAACCACTTTCTGTGCTCCTCCAACGGTGTGGCGTATGCTTTCGGCTGAAGACTTAGGAATATATAAAATGAGTATTCGTGAAGCCGTGAGTGCTGGAGAGCCCCTGGAGCCCGAGATCATTCGCAGATTTCAAGAAACCTGGAATATTACGATTCGTGATGGCTATGGTCAGACGGAAACGACGGCCCAGATCGGCAACTCACCAGGACAAAAAAATAAACCGGGCACTATGGGAAGACCGCTGCCTGGTTACAGCATCATGC
>JAGIAF010000095.1 GCA_017745015.1 Bdellovibrio sp.
GTATATGTGACGGCGCGCTTAGCGATCATTCCTCCATGGAACAAAATCCGCGAAAAGCTCCAAACTCTTGAAGAGCTCGCTGTCTGGCGCCATCGCATGTACTTTCTACTCTTTACATCGGGATGTTGTTGGGGAGCGATTGGCTTGATGTCTCCGCACGGTGGAACCACGGTGCAAATTCTGACAGCGTTGATTGTTTCCGTGATGGCGGCGGGTGCGATGATTCTTTACGTATCATCTCGTCTGGCTATGGCGGTTGTTGTTTTACCAACGATGTTGGGGTGGGGCCTGGGCTATGTGATCTCCGGCCAGGAACACAATATTTTAGTAGGCTCTATCATTCTTTTGTATGGCGGCCTGATGATCGTGCTGGGCAAACACTTGCACGGATCTATTTCGACATTGTTTGTTTTGGATAATATTTTGCAAAAGAGCGAAGAACGCGTGCGCTTGGCCATGGCCTCTTCTGACGCTAAAACGTGGGACTGGGATCTTACGGACGATAGCATGTACTGCGAAGGGAACGTGGACTTGATTCAAGGTCACGCTCACTTAAAAGCGATGTTGCTTGAGTTCTTAGAAACGGGCAGTGACATTGATTCCGAAATGAATGTGGCCCCGGCCGGAGAGCCTCCGAAGTATCTGGCCTTCCGTGGGAAGATCTATCGCAATCGTCATGGCAAAGCTTACCGTTGCACGGGAATTGTTTGGGATATCACGATTAAGAAAAGCCAAGAGATGCTTCGGCGCGAATTGGATTTGCATGAGGCCTCTAACAACGCCAAATCCGTTTTGTTGGCCAATGCGAGTCACGAGATCAGAACGCCATTGGCAGCGATCTTGGGTTTTGCAGAGGCTCTGCTGGTGAAGCAGCAACTCGATGAGGAAAGTCGTAATGACGTTCATGCTATTCACCGTCAAGGGAAGTTTATGACTTCCTTGGTGAATGATCTTTTAGATCTTTCCAAACTGGAAAGTAATAAGCTCTATATTCAAAAAGCTCCTATGAGCCCCGCCTGCGAGATCGCCGATTCTATGACGGTGCTGCGCTCGGTTTTGGGGCCTGATCATACAATCACTGTTACTTACGATACGTTGGTGCCAAGTGAAATTCAGATGGACTCGGTTCGCTTCCGTCAGATTTTGAATAACTTGATGTCCAATGCGATTAAGTTTACGCCGCGCGGGCATATTGAACTGCGTGTAAAGTTCTTCACTGATGCGAACGGCGAATCGACGTTGAGTATTGTTGTCGCTGATACCGGAATTGGGATGGATGAAGAAACGCAACGCAATCTCTTCCAACCATTTGTGCGCGGCGAGAGTGAATACGTTCAAAAAGTCAGTGGTTCGGGCTTGGGCTTGGCCTTGTCTCAGCGTTTGGCGCTATTGTTAGGTGGAAATATCTCGTTGATTTACTCAGAGCTTAACAAGGGCAGTACTTTCGAATTTACTTTGAAGGTCGGGAAGCTCGCAGATCTGCGTTTGCGAGTGGCACAAAAAGAACCGGAATCAGAGGCCGACCTTCCACAGCTGGCCATCGAAAGAAAATTGAGTTTCTTAAACGGTCGTCGCGTTTTGGTGGTTGATGACTCCGAGGACTTGCGCCTTTTGATGAATCGTTATTTGCTTCGTCAAGGAGCGGAAGTAGAAGTCTGCGAAAATGGTGCGGAAGCTTTATCAAAAGCCCAAGCTCAGTTGTTCGATGTGATTTTGATGGATATTAAGATGCCGATCATGGATGGCCATGAAGCCGTCATGCGTTTGCGCGAAAGTGGTTATCAAAGACCCATCGTTGCACTGACTGCTCAAGCCAGCACGGAAGGTAAGAATAAATGTCTCGCATCCGGCTTCGATGGCTATTTAAGTAAGCCGATTGATATTTCCGTTCTTGAAGAGATTTTGGCAAGCACCGTACGCACTTAGTGCGTCGGTGAACTCTTGCCGCCAGAGAAGCGCTCGATTTGTTGCACCCAATAGTGAACTTCCGGTGCAGACAGTGAGAAATCGATCATTGAAAGTTTCAAAGCTAAGCCAAAAGCTTCATTCGCAACAAACGCCATTTGACGACGTTCTCCTTTGCGTGCGTAGTTTTCGATTTTGCGAAGACTTGTCATCAAGTGCAAGGCTTTAAAGAAGACGGACGCTTCTTGCTTAAAGATGCCCATCTCTTCGCGCATGAAATACGCAAGTTTCGGATCATCATGAACCGCTTCGTGGTTCCAGGTGTCTTCGCCGTATTGCGCTTTCATGAACGAGAACATGAAGGCTGCAAACAACTCCAATGGATCAGCTTTGTTGATGCCTACTTGGTTCATGCGAGCCACGTGCAATTCAAAGATCTCCATTTTCACGGGATCCATGAAGACTGAATGAAGACCTGGCAGGATTTGCTCTAGGATGTGCAAATCGAAAAGCTCCATGAAGGCCAAATGAGGCTCTTGCAGGCGCATGAATTTCAACCATTCCTCACGGCGACGAGGCAAAACTGATTTTTTTAACTCGGGACTGCATTCAGCAATCGCGTGCCTCATTGTCGATTCAATAGAGAAATGCAATTTGTGCGACAAACGAATGGCGCGCAAAATGCGAATTGGATCTTCGATGAAGCGTTCTTTAGGATCACCGATCATGCGCAATACACGGTCTTCGATGTCTTGGATACCACCGCAGAAGTCGATTAATTTGTGATTGGCAGGATCATAGAAAACGGCATTGGCTGTGAAGTCGCGGCGTTTGGCGTCTTCTTCCACTGTTCCGAAATAGTTATCGCCTTCAACAGCATCTTCTTCCGGTTGAGCGGCTTGCTCTTCGGCGCTGACGTTGCGGCGGAACGTGGCGACCTCGAATTGCTGATCCCCGCGTTTCACCAAAACCAGTTTAAAACGGCGACCAATGACATAAGCATTGGGAACTTTTTTACGAACTTGGTTGGGATGAGCACTGGTCGCGATATCGAAGTCTTTAGGATGAATTCCCACCATCAAATCGCGTACGCAACCACCCACCAAGTAGGTTTCAAAACCAGAGTCTTGGAGGTTTTTGACAATTCTTAATGCGTAAGGATCAATCCAGTCTTCGTGAAGCTGGGGTTTTTTCGGAGAATTCATTGTGGCTGAATCTACTCTCCTTCCATCCAAAATTCAAACTTGAAATACCCGGAAGGCGGGCGCAGGATGGGGAAACTATGTCCTATCTCGATAATTTCTATCATCAGTTCTATGGTCCAGAAACGGGCCGAAAATGGGTCTTTATTCACGGTCTTATGGGTTACAGCCAAAACTGGCGCCGAATTATTTCCGGCTTGGAAGAGACGGAACGCTGCCTAGCTTACGATCAACGAGGCCACGGCCGTTCGTTCCAACCGGCAGAGGGTTATGCACCTGAGGATTACGCTAACGACCTCAAACAGATTGTGGACGAGTTGGGCTGGAAAAAGTTTGTTTTGGTAGGTCACTCTATGGGGGGACGTAACGTTTTGAACTTTGCTTCCCGTTTCCCTGAGTATGTTGAAAAGCTGGTTATTGAAGACATCCCGCCGGATGCGCATCCCAATGCGTATCAGTACTACGAGTATCTCTTAAATTTGGCCCCGACTCCTTTTGCCACTCGCGAAGAGGCGCGCAAGTTCTTCATGGAAGACTTCGTGAAAATCGCGAAGACGCGAGAAAAGGTCGAGGTTATGGCGCAGTATTTCTATTCGAACATGGTTGAAAAACCAGACGGGACCGTCGATTGGAGATTCTCAAAACATGGTATTATCGAGTCTGTGAAGGCTGGGCATACACATGACCGTTGGGAGGAAGTCCGCAGCCTTAAAATCCCGACCCTTTGGATTCGTGGGGAAAGATCCCAAGAACTCACACACAGCACTTACGAGGCTTTGTTAACGAGCAATCCCATGATTAAGGGCGTCGAAATCCCTGGAGCTGGACACTGGGTTCACTCAGATCAGCCACAGGCCTTTATAGCAGCTCTAAAAAGCTTTGTTGGTGACTTTTAGGCCACTGAAAAGTAGTTTTGGGGCTTAAACCCGGAGTAGTAAAAGTTGAAATTCTCAGAGTTGAATTTAGATCCCAGTTTGATGTCGGCAATCCAAAAGACAGGATTTGATGATTGCACGCCGATTCAAGCCCAAGCCATGCCGTATATTCTTGATGGCAAAGACGTGGCGGGCCTCGCACAAACGGGCACAGGTAAAACAGCAGCATTCGTTCTTCCTTTGATGGAGCGCATTTTGCGCGCTCGTCCTGCACAAGGTGAAATTTCCGACGAACAAAAAGAAATCATTGAAAAACGCGCATTCAAAGATTGGAAACCACAGAACTTCATTTTGATCTTGGTTCCAACTCGTGAATTGGCCGAACAAGTTCAAGACAACATCTTGAAGTTCAGCAACGAAAGCGGCCTTAAAGGTTTTGCGATCTATGGTGGCACTGGTTACGACAAACAAAAAGAAGCGCTTAAAAATGGCGTTGAGTTTATCGTAGCAACACCAGGCCGTTTGATTGATTTGTACAAAGAGCACTTGGTAGATTTGAAGCAAGTTCGCGCCATCGTATTCGACGAAGCGGACCGCATGTTCGACATGGGCTTCAAAGACGACATGAAGTACATCTTGCAAAGAGTTCCTCGTGAACGTCAGTTCCTGGTATTCTCTGCCACATTGAACTTTGACGTGTTGAACACGGCTTATCAGTTCGGTTCAGAGCCAGTAGAAATCAACATCAGCCGCGATCAAGCAAAAGCTGAAAACGTAAAAGACCAAATCTTCCACGTAGGTAACGCGGAAAAGCCGCAACACCTTCTTTCATTGTTGAAAGTGCACAATCCAAAACAAGCGATCATCTTCACGAACTTCAAATTAAACGTTGAGAAGATCACCAAGTTCTTGGTTGATAACGATGTGCCAGCAATGGCGATCTCAAGCTTGCTGACTCAAGCTCAGCGCAATCGCGTGATCGAGCAGTTCAAAGCGGAAAACCATTTGAACATTCTGGTTGCGACAGACGTCGCGGCTCGTGGTTTGGATATCAAAGGTGTGGACCTTGTTATTAACTACGAACTTCCAATGGATTCTGAATCTTACGTTCATCGTATCGGCCGTACAGGTCGCGCGGGTACAACAGGTCAGGCCTTTTCTTTGGTTGGCGAAAAAGACATCGAGTCTTTGTCTCGCATTGAAGATTATTTGAAACACAAAATTGAAGTGGGTTATTTGGAAACAGAGCAACTTCTTCAAGAGTTCAAACCATTCCCTGAGCGTTTCGAAGGTCACTACAACAAAACCCTTGAAGGCGGCGAACGCGGTCCTCGTCAAGGTGGCGGACCTCGTAGTGGTGGCCCCCGTGGTGAACGTGGTCCTCGTCGTGAAGGCGGACCACGTCGCGAAGGACGCGATAATCGCGGTCCACGCGGTGAAGGACGTGGCGAAAACAGAGGCCCACGCGAAGAGCGTAAAGGCGCTTCAGCACCGAAACACACAGGACCTCGTCCAGAGCGTAAGCCACATGATGGAAAACGCCCTGAGCACGGTCAAAAACGCGGTGAACACCGCCAAGGCCAAGGCGCTCACAAGCGCCACGAGCCACGCAAAGGCGCAAGTGCCGCTCACAGAAAGCCAGCTCCAAAGCAGCAATCTGTCGGCAAAAAAATTGCGACATTCTTCAAAAAATTGTTCTCTTAAAAAGGTACGGACATACTTCGTTCATAAAAAACCCGGTGCAAGCCGGGTTTTTTATTTTTAAGTGAGGTTCTTACTGCCGACGTCGGCAGTGACATGATCTGTCTAGTAATCTAGCCGGTTTAAATTGGAAAAAGATCTTTAAGAGTCAGACCCAGAAACTCCAAGATAGCATTCAGCTTGTTGAATGAGATGTCGTCTGAAGTTAGAAGTTTTTTGACTCCTGATTCAGACATTTCCAGTTTTTCAGCGATGTCTTTATAAGTAATACCGCGCGATTTAAGAAGGTTTCTTAATACTTCAGATACGTTGTGAAATTCCATAATGGTCTCCTTTTTTAATGAGCCCACTGTATCGGCGGTACTTTGTTCTCATCAAGTCGTATAAAGTACCGTAAAAAGGTGCTTTGTGCGAGGAGCAAGGTGGGGAAAGAGTTATCTTGAAAGCTATCTTAGATATTTGAGTGCGGAAGTGTTTCGAGCTTTGGTAGCGATATCCAACGCCGTTCTGCCATCTTCGTTTTTCAATGATTTATCGGCGCCAGCATCCAGCAAAATCTTTACAGTTTTTTCACCGCCAAATTTTGCAGCTTCCATCAGCGGAGTTGTGCCATGATCATCGGACTTATTTAAAAGTTGTGGTGCTTTTTTTAGGACGATTTCCATGATGTCAGTTTGGTTGGTCGTAGCTGCCATAAACAGAGCCGATTCACCCTCGCCACCGACATCTTCAAGGCTCGCGCCTTGTTCAATCAAAGTTTTCGCAATGTCGGCTTTATCGGAAACCAAGGCAGCAAATAAAGCGGTCTCACCCTCTTGGTTCTTAATATTTACATCAGGATTTTTTTCGAGGATCAGTTTGGCGGTGTCTTTGTGATCGTTAGAAATTGCCAGCATTAAAGCGGTGTTGCCGCCGGCATCTTTGGCATTCAGATTGGATTTATTCTTTAAAAGACTTGCGACCTTTTTGTTGTCGCCAGCCGCAGCGGCATTGAGCAAGCTCTGTATCTCTTTGCTTTGAGATTTCGCTGTGGCAAACGGTTGCAGCAGCAACATTGTCATGGCGAAAGTAAGAGTGATCAACGCCTTCATAGGACTATCTCATTCTGTAGTCAGCAAGACGAGGAATCGCGATTTGTTCTTCGACCAACTCAGAGTAAGTATCAAACGGCAACATATCGCCGGCTTGGGTGTAATCGAACTTTTTAAGTTCATATCGTTGGGACAGGATTTCAACCAAGGAACGAATATTCAAACGAGAGGCGTTTGATTTGCCATCTTTGGGAGCCGTTAGAACCGCAAAGTACAATTCCCCCTCAGAAGTGGAAAGCATTCCAGCAAAAGTGATTGTGTTATCTGCAGAACCGGTTTTTGCCACCAGAGTGTTCTCGAAAGTTCCGGCCATATAAAGCTTACGGAAAGTCGAATAGGTTTCACCAGCGCCACCTGTAGCCATGATGTCAGCCAGTTGGAATTCGCGTGTACCCTTATAGTTTTTCAAACCTAAGGACATATCGTTAAGGACTCGCACAATCGCGTTGCAGGTCACTTTGTTGTACTTCTTTTCGTCGTTGATTTTCATTGGATAGCCCGAACCATTATAAAGGTCGGTTTCGTCATCCAATTTTAGACGAGCTTTTATAAACTTCTTATATCCTTCGCGGCCGCCAAGCTTTTCAAACAAAACGTTTGGTGGATAGTTGAAAGAGAATTTATTGATGTCTCTTAACATCATATGCAAAGGACGAGAGAGGACAGTCCATGCCGTGGCTGGAGTTTTTCTGAGATAGTCAGCAAAGTCCGAAGACTTCACTGGAACTACGTTATCGAGATTGCCATCTAGACCTGAACGGATCTTGATAAAGTCTGAAATGCCCTCATGATTGCTTTTTGGATTGAAGATGTAAGCTGGATCAATCCAACTTAAGCTTTGGTCGGTTTGATGTTTGAAGACGTTCAGATAGACCTGAAAGTTTTCATCATACGAAAAGCGCTCGACGAACAAACAACCTTTTTTGGCAAGAGCAGGTTTCAATTGTGTGAAGATACGAGTCATCATCTCGCGACCCATGTAGGGGTCCATATCGCCCTTGATATGTAAGTTGCAGTGACCGACTTCACCAGCGCGAATCATATAAACCGTTGTCTTGAAACGGTATTCAGGTCCCAAGGCCATGACAGCCCAGTGGCTCGTCAGAAGCTTTGTTAAAGATGCGATGCTTTGCTTCGCAGCCAAGTTTTGATTTTCAGTAGGATCGTAATTTTTAAAGGGACCTGATTTTCGTTCTTCGTCCGTCAGGTGGAATTCCTTAGGTTCGGCATCACCTTGTTTAAGGTAGCACATGGCTCCCAAATTCATTCCTGGCATTGCATCGGGACGAGCCTGTGCAAAAGTTGGAGCCAATAGGAAGACACCTAAAGCCAATGTCATAGATCGAGTAGAAAACCAAATGCTCATCATCAAGTAATCCCGGATTGGTGGTTGGAAGTCAGAAATCCGTATCAGGTCTGTGAGCTTATGTTTAGTTTCAAATGCTCCATATTTTGACAGTGTAATTTTTTCTGGGAGAACGACAAAAGGCGCGTCAAAATAAGGCCTTAATTCAAGCACTTTTTATTTGCAGACGCGCCCGATTTGAGACTCAAAAACGGACTCAGTGTTGGTGTGCTTGTTCCTGTTTTGCGTAGTCCACCATACCTTGGAAATCGATCAGAACGACGGGGTCATCACCGACAACCCAAGCATCATGACCTGGAGGCACTAGTGAGATCTCTCCGGCCTTGCATTCGATCTCTTTGCCATCATCCATTCTGATTCGAAGTGTTCCCGATTGATGGTACTGAAAATGCGGAGCTTGGCAGCTGTCGGTTTTTGCGATGGGCTTTACAGATTCGGACCATTTCCAGCCCGGTTGTAAAGTCGCGCGACCTACAACGGCGCCGTTAAAATCGAGCAGTTCAAGGCGACCCAATGGAAATTCGCGGACTTCTTTTGCCTCATCGAACTTCAAGGCGCTTATGGCACCCATGACGTGAGGATTCTGATTTTGTTTTTGCGGTTGAGAAGAGGGGGATGTTTGCAGAGTCATATATGCCTCCTGCCTACATCATACGCCAAAGAAAAAGGGACCGGAGCGGTCCCTTTTTAAACTTAGATGTTAGTTGGCTTTTTTGAAGTTGCCGTCGCTGCCAGTTACCAAACGAAGATCGAAGGATCTGTCGTTGATCAAATTCTGGATGTACATCAAGGTGTTGTACAACTCTTGCTTCTCGAAGTGACCGTAGCGGAAGCTGATTGGATCGACTTTACGTCCCGAGAAATTCAATTCATACGTGATCATATCTTGTACGTTCTCTGCAGGTATTTGAGAGATGATGAAGGCGACGCCGTAGTTTCTCCACAATGAGTATTTACCCAAATTGCGGAAGGCATTGAAGCGAGCTTGATCTGTGATCATCGGTTGCAACAAGATTGCGAAGTTTTGAGAAATCGCCTTGAGTTGAGGAAGATAATCCGCAACCCAGCCCAATTTACCCCAAAGTTCCTGTGGTTCGTTGGTTGCCATGCGTGGAGGCTTTTCATCTTGAGAGTCTACGAAGTCCACAAATAGATCTTTGATTTTCTCGGCATTGTAGCGCGGGATCAAATTGAAGGCTTCGGGGTGAACGCAGACTTGGTGTTTGAAGTAACCATTCACGATATCGCCGTGAGAGAAATCCCAGTTTTTCCAATCAATTTGTCTATAGATTGAAGCCGGAAGGATTTTCGCAGCACGATCTTGCATGATACCGAAGTCTTTGCGAGACACGTTTCTCATACGAGCTTCATAGAAACGAGAGACCGTTACGAAATCTTCCGGAGTCCATTGAGGATTCGAGTTGAAGATCAAGTTGTAACCGTTAGAAACTTTCTCACCCCAGATACCGTAGAAGATTTTAGATTGAGCAGTTTTTGTGTAAGTGTCGAGCAAGTATTGCTTTTCAACGTTGTTGCGATCGTAGTTTTGCAATTTGTTTTGACCGCTTGTTGTACCGGCTTCAAGGCGCACTAAGCTCATGGAAAGCTTGAATTTTGTCGCTGCATCCAAAGAAGTGTTGGAACCTTTGAACACGCGATCAATACGACGTTGCTCAACTGGCAAATCGTGGTCCGCAGCGAACATATCTTCAACTTCAGACATATCTGTTAGGATGTCATTTTGAAGTTCCGGACGAGAAGCTGTTGGATCGATCACTTTCAAGTCTTTGAATTTCAATTTTTTAGTCATGAAATTATCAAAGGCTAAAGCGGCTTGGGGATTGTTCAGGTTGAACACGTAATCAAGCATGAATACGTCATTGATTGATTTGCCGAAATTCAAAGAAACCGGTTTCAAGTCAACCCAGCGTTCGATATGACGGTCGATCACGCGCAAGCCGATAATTTTAAGTTTGTGCAAGTAATCGATGCTTGCCGAAGCTCCGCCACCTTTACTGCGCATCGTGATCAATTTCACGCGCATTTTATTATCAGGCATACGGAACAAGTGGATCATGAACTCCCCTGACATATACACGTGCGTAGAGCCACCAAGGCCCACTGCAGGATTCAAATCCATATCGCCGCCGACAGAGAACACGATATTCAACTTACCTTGTAAAGCTACGAAATCGCCCGCTTTCAAGTTTTGGATTGCTTTTTGGCTGCTGAAAGGAACTTGCTTCAAAGAATATGGAATGGCTTTGACTGCCTCCCATTGTTTTTTGAATTGGCGAGCGAAGTAAACATCAGTGCCTTGCTCTACCGAGAAACCAAATGGAAGATTTCCTCCATCGACGAGATCTCCGACATTGATGTTGGCGCTAATTTTATATTTATCAAGACGGGTGTAGTACCCATCAACATACGATGGCTCTGTCTGAGCTTTGTATTTTAAGCCGATGTTCACGCCATCAATAATATCGGTGCCCAAACCAATGGAAGCGCCAATATCTTGTTTTGCGATCTCTTTACGGATCTTTTCTAAGATGGGTGCAGGTTCGAAAATCCCTAGTCCCGCACGGCTTTGCGATGGGGTTGCCAACACAATGGGAGCTGCCACAAGGGCAAGCATCAATGATGAAATCTTCAAGAAGTACTCCTAGTTAGAAACACTCTGATAATTTAAAAAAACAGAGTATTTAATCTAACTTAAGTCTTCGATATATTGTGCCCTAATGCATCATGCGATGGGTCATTAGGAGTCCTGAGTACGCTCATATTTTCTCGCGTAAGAGTTTCGCAAAACTCTCTACCCAACGTGGGTCTTCATTCACACAAGGAATCAAGTGATAATCCTTGCCGCCCTGATGTTGGAAAGTCTCCTGACCACCGATCCCGATCTCTTCCAAAGTTTCGATGCAATCAGCGACAAAGGAGGGACAAAGGACCGCGATATTTTTTTTACCGGTGCGAGCAAGAACCTCAAGGGAGTGCTCAGTGGAAGGTTTCAACCATTCGGCGCGGCCCAATCGAGATTGGAATGAAAGACTCCAATGACTTGCAGGGATATTGAGTTTTTCCGCGGTGGACGTTGCTGTGG
>JAGIAF010000096.1:0-10868 GCA_017745015.1 Bdellovibrio sp.
GAACGTGGTTCTAAATCTTCTTCAAGCTTCAGACTATGACGTAGAAAAAGCACAAAAAGGCGTTATCTACGTGGACGAGATCGATAAGATCTCTCGTAAGTCTGAAAATCCATCTATCACGCGTGACGTGAGCGGTGAGGGTGTGCAACAGGCACTTCTAAAAATCCTAGAAGGTACTGTGGCAAATCTTCCACCAAAAGGTGGTCGTAAACATCCACAACAAGAGTTCATCCAAGTAGATACGACGAACATTTTGTTCATCGTAGGTGGTGCGTTCGTTGGTTTGGATAAAATCATCGATAACAGAACTTCAAACAAAACAATGGGTATCGCAGCTGATATCCGCACATCTCAAGAAATTGAGAAGAGTGCCAACTTGCTTGCGAAAGTGGAGCCAGATGACTTGTCGAAGTTCGGGTTGATCCCAGAGTTCATCGGTCGTCTTCCAGCGATCGCGGTGTTGGGTCAATTGGATGAAGAAGCCTTGATGGATATCTTGGTAAGACCAAAAAATGCGATCACTAAGCAATATCAAAAGCTCTTCTCGTTTGAGGGAGTTGAGTTGAAGTTTACGGATAAAGCTCTTCGTGCAGTCGCACAAATGGCTCTGAAACGTAAAACGGGTGCTCGTGGTCTGCGCGGAGTTCTTGAGACGGCAATGCTCGACATCATGTACGACATTCCATCTAAAAATAACGTGAAAGAAGTGATCATTGATGAAAACGTGATCAACGACGGCGGCGCTCCAATGCTTGTTTACAAGACAGAAGAAGAAATCAAAGCCGAAGAAGAAGCAAAAAAGACCTCAGCTTAGAAGGTACGCCGTACCTTTTGGGGGTGCGGTGAGTTAATGTTGCTTAAATAGAAACCCAGAGCCCAAGCTCTGGGTTTTTTATTCAATCCTCAATCTAAATTCTAGCGGTCACGAATCACAAACGCTTTCAAGCGCACTGGTGCAAGCGAAGTTGTTACTGTCACATTCGCACCCTTGTCCAGATCCTCGAGCTGTGTACCCTTGTAGTCGATGTTAAAATCGATTTTCTTTGAGCGATCGTTTGGACAAGTGAAGACACCTTTAAAGTAGCGTCCGCCATCTGTAAGAATACCTAAATCGTTGTAGTAAGAGCTGTTTGTCATTTTGAAAGTACCCTGGCAAGTAGCATCGCGTTCGCCCGTATCTGGGTTGTAGCGGGTCACTTCGAACTCGTTCGAGTTCACGACATTGAACTTCAAGTATGCATGTTTGGGACCATAGTGGGCGTCAACTTTATAGCGGCCAATGATGTTTTCAGATGTTAGTGGGGTTGCAAAAGCCGACACGCTGCCAGCCAACATAAGAGCTAATGGTAAAACGAACTTCGTCATCAAATCCTCCTCTAAGCGATAATTCGCAATGAGGTTTTATACGAAGAATTCTTTTTGAAGACCAAAGTAAAATGGGAAGTGCGTAGAACTACAAAGAAAGATTCAGATCGGTTTTCAAGGCCTCACCAAGGGCATTGAAATCAACCGGTTTGCTTAAGAAACGTTGCGCGCCCAACTGTTCCGCGCGATTCCGGAACTCTGAAGATTCGTAGGCGCTGATCATATAGAACGGAACTTTGGGATTGAGCTTGCGAACTTCTTGTAGAAGTTCAAAGCCATCCATTTCGGGCATATTGATGTCTGACAAAATAAGATCAACTGGAGGAGTGTCTTCGCGGCGTAGGTAGTTCAAGCAATCCACAGCACTCAAGAAGGAGACCAATTTAAGGTCCCCAAGCGAGGCAAAGAACTTTTTGAACTTCAACTTATAAAGCAGATGCGTGTCTGCTTCATCGTCGACTATCACTATGTGAATCATGTATGAATTCTTTCGTGCACCATCGGGATAGACATCACAAATTCGGTCCACTGACCGAACTCACTGGAGTACTTTAAAGTACCTCCATGCTTCTGGGCAATGTTAAATGCGACAGTGAGGCCTAGACCTGCTCCTTCGCCCGGCGCTTTGGTCGTCAAGAACGGATCAAAGACCTTTTCACCCAAAATTGCAGGAATGCCAATACCGTTGTCACGAATAGAAATTTCAACATTGTCCCCGCGCACAGCGGTAGAAATTGTCAGTTCGGGTTCGAAACCTTTTTCGGTCAAAACTTTTTTCTCTAGGGCATGAATGGCGTTATCGATAATGTTCGATAATGCTCTCAAAAGTGAAATCGAATAAGCTTGTGCTTGTACCGAGTCACCCAGGCGATAAGTCACCTTCGGCGGAATGTAGCTGGAGCCCAAGGCGCGGTTGGAGATCGTTTGTTGATAAGCTTTCTTTACGATCTCGTTGATGTCCGTTGTTTCGAGGATGTCACTGTCATAGCCTGACAAGATCTGCATAGAGCGAACGATCTGGTCGATACGTTGACTGTGTTTTAATACCACGCGGCTGATCTCGCGAATCTCCTCAGTGTCCTCGGACTCTGTCAAAAGCTCAGAGAAGTTCAATACGAAGTTCAGTGGGTTACGAATTTCGTGAGCGACGGACGCAGTCAAGCTACCGAGGGACGCCAATTTTTCTTGCGCCACCAACGTTGCTTGCATACGTTTGATCTGGAACATGGCTTTTTCCAGGCTCTGATTCTTAGTCGTCAATTCGCGCGTGCGATCAGTAACTTTTTGTTCAAGGGCCTGATTCAAAAGAGCCAATTGTTTATTGGCTTCGACCAATTCTATTTTAAATTTATTAATCGAGTCGACGAGGATATCGAGCTCATCTTTTTCCTCATGACGAGGGCGATTGAGCCGTAGATCCACAGCGTCCTTGGGATGAGACTTCAAGTGCTCGGCAATATGCTTAATGTGCACAACCACAATGCGATTAAAGATAAAGTACAAGCAAAAGACAACGACCAGAGTCTTAGCGGCCTGTCGGATGAAAATCCAAATCGCCTCGTGGAAGTATTTCTCACGTAGATTTCTGACATCGAGTTCAACATCCAAAGTTCCTAGAACTTCGTTGGTGTTCTTGTGAAGAATCTCAAAGCGACGATGACTTTCCTCAGCGGGGTCCGTCTTACCGATTTCGTAGATAGTTTTGTTGTCGGCCATGAGCTTGAGATAGCTCACACCTTGCAGACGACTAAGACCATCCAATTGAATCTCCAAAAGACGAGTGTCGTAAGACCACAAGTGCTCGGCCATGGAATCCAAGTATGAATTTTTGATGATGGAGAAGTTGTTCTGCAACTTATCGAAGTCTTTTTGATAATCCAAAATGAGTTGCGCCGCCGTTAATAATAACGTCGCGAAGGAACTGACAGCCCAAGTTGCGATAAGTAGCTTGAGACTCAGAGAGTTGGTGCGAACCCAGTTGGAATCATTGCGTGTCACATTGCACTTATCGTGCAAATTGCGGAAAAAAGGGACGAAAATCTTTATTTGCGGTATTACAATTAGGAAAGGATCTCATTTTCAGTCGAAAATAGGAAAAATTATCGAGACGTATTACTGCGGCTTATTTTGCACAAAAAACGTGCAAATAAGACCACTGGCAAGGACCAGACTTCTTTTTTTCCCTCACATATTTACTTCCCAGCAATCGTTACCATAGTTAAGCTTAGGATAGGCTTCGCGAAGGTTTTTAATGGAATATTAACCTGAATGAAGATCCTCTTGTGTCCTAATACGCAAGAAGCTCGTTAACCCAAGGGAGGGAGAGGATATGAGCGAGGGAAAAGTACAACAACTACCGCTTTTGCCCCTAAGAGACCTCATCATTTTTCCACATATGATGATGCCTCTGTTTGTAGGTCGCGAAAAGAGCATTAATGCTCTCGAAGAAGCGATGAGCAAACAAACCGACATCGTTTTGGCAGCTCAAAAAGACGCTAAAACAAACAATCCCGAGCCTAAGGATATCTTCGCGATCGGTACTGTAGGTACGATCATCCAGCTCTTGCGTTTGCCAGATGGAACTGTGAAGGTTTTGGTTGAGGGTAAACGTCGCGTAAAGATTAAGAATTTCGTAAACAACGAGAACTTCTTCACAGTAGCTGTTGAGGCCCTTGATGAAGATCCAACGAACATCGTAGAGGCAGCGGCCCTAGTTCGTTCCGTTAAAACGACGTTCGAGACTTACGTAAAACTCAACAAGCGTATCCCACCAGAAATCTTGATGCGTGTATCAACGATTGAGAATCCAGGTGAGCTTGCTGACATCATCGTAGCTCAATTGAATTTGAAACTTGAAGACAAACAAGCGGTCCTTGAGATCATTGATCCAAGCAAGCGTTTGGAACATTTGTTGAACTTGATGACGGGCGAGATCGAAATTCTTGAAGTAGAGAAAAAGATCCGCACTCGCGTGAAGAAACAAATGGAGCGCTCTCAAAAAGAGTACTACTTGAATGAGCAAATGCAGGCCATTCAAAAAGAACTTGGAGAGAAAGACGACTACCAAGCTGAGCTTCAAGATCTTGAGATTAAGTGTAAAAACAAAAAAATGTCTCAAGAAGCTAAAGACAAGGTGATGAAAGAGATCAAGAAATTGAAATTGATGTCACCAATGTCCGCTGAAGCGACTGTGGTTCGTAATTACATCGACTGGATCTTGTCTCTTCCATGGGCTGATTACTCTGAAGAGAAGCATGACCTTAAAAATGCTCAGAAGATCTTGGACGACGAGCACTATGGTTTGGAAAAAGTTAAAGATCGTATCCTTGAGTACCTAGCTGTTCTTTCGATTTCGAAAGACATGAAAGGCCCTATCTTGTGCCTTGCAGGTCCTCCAGGGGTTGGTAAAACGTCTTTGGCGAAATCTATCGCTGAATCTTTGAATCGTTCTTTCGCACGTATCTCTTTGGGTGGCGTGAGAGACGAAGCTGAGATCCGCGGTCACAGAAAAACATACGTTGGTGCGATGCCAGGTAAAATCATCCAAGCTTTGCGCAAGGTTGATAAAGGCAATCCGCTAGTTCTTCTGGATGAAATCGACAAAATGGCGAATGACTTCAGAGGGGACCCTTCAGCAGCGATGCTTGAAGTTTTGGATCCTGAACAGAACGCGACTTTCCAAGATCACTACTTGGAAGTTGAGTACGATCTTTCAAAAGTGATGTTCATTGCGACGGCGAACAGCCTCCATACAATTCCTAGACCTCTTTTGGATCGTATGGAAATCATCCAGCTTGAAGGTTATATCGAGCAGGAGAAATTCAACATCGCGAAGAACTACCTGGTTCCAAAACAATTGGAAAACCATGGTTTGAAAGAATACAAAGTAACTGTAAAAGATGACACGATTCGCGACATCATCCGTTACTACACTCGCGAAGCCGGCGTTCGTAATTTGGAAAGACAAATTGCAAATGTTTGCCGTAAGGTAGCAAAAGATATCGTGATGGGTGAAACAGTTGAGAACTTTAAAGCAGAAGGCACTGGTAAGAAAACAGCTGCTGCTGCGAAAAAAGGTGCGAAAACTGCAACTGCATCTAAGAAAACCGAGAAAAAATCTGACGGTTACGTTGTAACTCCTCAGAAATTGGTAGATTTGTTGGGTGGCCACAAGTTCAAATTCGGTCAAATCGAATCTGAGAACGAAATCGGTCTCACAAACGGTATGGCTTGGACAGAAGTTGGCGGTGACTTGTTGGCAGTTGAAGTGAGCGTGGTACCTGGTAAAGGTAAGTTCACAGTGACGGGTCAACTGGGCGATGTGATGAAAGAGTCTTGTGCGGCAGCGATGAGCTACGTACGTTCAAGAGGTCCTTTGTTCGGTTTGGATAAAGAATACTTCTCGAATATCGACGTGCACATCCATTTGCCAGAAGGCGCTGTTCCTAAAGACGGTCCTTCAGCTGGTATCGCTTTGACGACTTCGATTGTATCCGCAATCACGAAGATTCCTGTAAAACGCACAGTTGCGATGACAGGTGAAGTATCTCTTCGTGGCCGTGTGATGGCGATCGGTGGTTTGAAAGAGAAGACTTTGGCCGCTCACCGTGGCGGTATCAAGATGATCATCTGTCCTAAAGAGAATGAAAAAGATCTTAAGGACATCCCTAAGGAAGTGATGAAAGACTTGAAAGTCGTTCTTGTAGACCACGTGGATCAAGTGTTGATCAATGCTTTGGACGTTAAAAATCCAAAAGAGATCTTCAAAATCCAAAAAGAGTCAGAGTTTGGCATCAAGGCTCAGTACCAAGGCCAACAAAACGTGGCACACCACTAAGCCTCACAAAGGAAAATTCAAAAAGGCCGGTAGAAATACCGGCCTTTTTTTGTGCCTGCCATCTACTTCGACAAAGTCGAAGTGCAAAACAGCTTTTCGGAAAAGGTGCCTGCTTCTTTTTTTGCGTATCATTGCGTTAGTCCGTATAGTGGACCTCTATGAACGCCAGCGCCTTACTTCTTCTCTCCTCCGCATTTCTTCACGCCAGTTGGAATGCCATCGCTAAAACAACCAAGGACAAAGAAGCTTTTCTTTTTGTCGCGATGACAGTCAGTAATTTTCTGATCGTCGGAGCAATTGCGTTTTACACTCAGAATTTTCAAGCAGGAAATCCCATTATCTTTGCGATTCTTTCCGGAATTTTCGAAGGTGCATACTTCGTCACACTTGCGTGGGCGTTAAAGCAAAGCCAACTTGGAAAAGCCTATGCGATTATGCGTGGGGGAGCGATGATTTTCGTGTGGATCATCTCGACACTTTTCATGGGAGAAACGGCCACCTTGACACAGGCTCTGGGAGCGGTTTTGGTGCTCGGAGGAATTGTTGTTTTAAGTTTTCCTGACATCTCAAAAGATTCTGAAAAGAAAAACAAAATGGATCGTGTGCCGTGGGCTTGGGTTTGCGCCATGTTCATCGGCGGCTATCACCTAAGCTATCATCAAGCTCTTCATCACGGTGCTGAACCGATCAGCTTGTTTGGTGTGGCGATGATGATCTCTTGGCCGTTTTTGTGGTTTGCGATGAAAGATTCTCGCAAAGAGCGCGTGCAAGCGGTGTTGAAAACTGAGTGGAAAAAAGCCGTGACCGCGGGAACTGCGGCGAATCTGTCTTTCGTGATTTTCTTATTCGGATTGCGAGTTTCTGTTCCCGGTTTTGCGATTTCACTTCGCAATGCTTCGATTTTCTTTGCCATCGTCTTTTCGGTGATTTTGCGCGAATCTCTGACTCGGTTGCAGATCATTGGCGCCGCCGTCGTGGGAGCCGGGGCCCTTATTTTAAGCCTCAATTGACAATTGACTCATCTCGCCAAACCCTAGCTGGGTTGGGATTCATTAAATTACTGAAATCAATTCCCAGTATGCCCAATATTTCAGCAACAGGCTGCATCCTACATTGACGATACCCTGACAATCTGACAAAACCTGTCCCTTCTGCAAATAAGTCAGATTTTGTTTTGGAGTTTTAATATCTTATGAGTCAATTCGATCGCGCTTTTGAGCTCGGCAAGCTGTATTGCGATCGTGGAGAATTTGGTCCGGCAACGGATAATCTCCGCGAGGCAGCCGACGGCTATTTCGCTGAGAAAAATTCAAGCCAATATATCAAGTGTATTAACTTGTTGTTACGCATTTATGCCGAGCGCGAACAATACGAAGACATCAATCAAACAAAAGATAAACTCCAAGATCTTGTGTTGAAAGAGGGCTTCGAACTTAACTCTAAGACTTACTACACTCTTGCGATCTGTGCGTCTTACAAGATGCAGTTCGAGACAGCTTTAGATTACTTGCAGAAAGCATTGGCGATTGCTCTTTCTACTGACAGCAAAGAAGATATTTGCCACGCCATCTTCGGTCTTGCGATGGTTTACTCTCACCCTAAAGTGGGCCGCCAAGCAGACGCATTGAAAGAGATCTACAATCTTCAGGTCTTCTTCCAAGTTTACAAAATGCCAGACCTTCAAGCTTCGTCGTTGCTTTTGAATGCAGATATCTTGAAGCAAATGAAAAAGTACGACGAGACAATCGAAATCTTGTGGCGCGCGTACGACATCATCCGTGAGACTCGTAACGTCGTTATGAGCAACACATTGATGGGTGCTCTTGCAGATACATACTGCGAGATGGGCGATAAAGACATGGCAAGAACTTACATTAGTCTTGCGATGCGCTCGATTGATGCTGATAACCACCGTCGTACAGCTCGCATGGCGAAAGCTTTAAATGAGAAAATCGGTGGCGAAGGCCAATCTAATTTTGACCTTGTTTTCGATGAGGCGAACCACGCAGTTATCGAGAAGAAGATCGGTCGTATTGATTTCAAAAATCAGTTCATTCTTTTGGATCTTTTGCGCTTGTTCGTTACGAATCAAGGCACAATCTATTCAAAAGAATTCTTGGTCGAAAATGTTTGGAAGCAGCCATATGATCCTGCGATCCACGACAATAAGATTTACGTGACGATCAAACGTCTTCGTAAATTAATCGAGCCTGATTACGAAAAACCAAAGTATATTTTTAGAGCCAAAAACGGCTATTACATGAATAAAGCTGCTCGAGTACACTTCGAGCACTAAGTAGGGGATTTCATGTTACGTCATATTTTATTAGCAGCATTGTTGGTGTTCTCAAGTTTTGCTTATGCCGGTAAACGCGTATCAGCGTCAGACGAGAGCATCATGCCAACTAACGATGATCGCTGGACAACTTGGCCGTGGAGCTTGGCTCAGCCATTCCCATGGGAAGATATCCAAGGTCTTTGGAAGGTTGAAACTGGAGATTACGTTTCTTACTTCGCATTCAAAGTTGTGAAGCAAAAAACAAGTGGTGGTCGCCAGCTTGAGGTGAAACAGATCGACGGTACGACTCGTAAGGTTCTTGCGACAGGCCCAGGATTTGAGACAGGCCAAATGGTTCTAGCTCAGATGACTAGCTGTGGTGGCTCTACTTATCGTGTAAGACTGACTTCATTCAAACCTGAGAATTCTCCGCAACCACCGTTGATGAGTAATTTATATAAAGGTTCTGTGATGGTTCTATCTATCGGTAATCTGGATGCGCCAGCCGATGAGATGGTGGATCTACAGATCACGAAGGTTTCTTCTCGCTTCCGCTTTAACCAAGAATCCTGCTCTTCTAAGTAGGATTGGTTTCGGGACCGAAAAGAAATATTAAATTTTTTAAAAAAAGATATTGCAAAAAGGGACGGACCCTTGGTACAAAAGGTCCTTCTAGACGATAGGGAGTTAGCTCAGTTGGTAGAGCGCCACCCTTACAAGGTGGATGTCGCAGGTTCGAATCCTGTACTCCCTACCAATTTTCACCAGAAAATTGGCACTATCGAAAAATAACCACCCTTGAGGTGGTTTTTTTGTATCTGCTATCTACACTCCCACCGGTTACGATTGCATTGGATCCTTTGGCCTTCGCTTTGCTTATTTTCATGCGGTGATTCTATATCTTAATAAGGAGTTTCCCATGAAGGTGTTCATTGCCCTTTTAAGTCTGCTGTCTATTGCTTCGACGGTTCATGCTAAGTCTTCCTGTGTATCCAAGGGGTGGATTGCCCCGTATACGATGGCTTCATCTGGTGAAGATGATTGGTGTATGCTTCAAGAGAATAACTTTTCTGTTTGCAGCCTTTCACACACTGAGGCTGGCGCCGAACAAGTTATTAGAAGCGTTGTTGCTGCTTGGGAGAAGGATTATCAAGTGAAATACCAGATTTCAAACGTTCAGGCTCATGCGACATCTGAAGCAGGCTACGAAGTTGAAGGCTGCGCTCAAGTCACTCTTAACAAATAATACGGCCATTTGCCCGCGTCCTTTGGGAGCTCGATGGATTCTAACCATGGGGCGCTCAGGGGGCGATCGCTAGCGATTAAAGTTCCTGGATTTGAGAGTTTCTGAATCAGCGGAATGAGATTGCTATAGACCTTGTTGTCTCTATCTAAATCCTTGGTGCCAATATCACAATGAATGAGACAAGCCTTGCCTTGGAATTTTTCAGCAAATGGTGGAAGCGTTTTTTCGATTTCACCTAGGATCGCGTACTCTGGTGCCGGTTCACAGCTGGGATGGCAGTCGATTTTATAATCGAAAACATAGAAGGGCATGTGGGGAAGACCTTCGCGGATGTGATCGTAAGTTCGTCCACTTCCAAGGCCCAATTCAACAGCCACCAGACCTTCGTTGTTTTTCTTCTGAAGTTCGTTCATCAGAAAATTGAGGCATTCGCGCTGTACGGTCATTCTTTGAATCAAAACATCTAGTCTGCTCATGTCTTTTATATTCTCATGCAGTGTCTTATTTTGAAACACAATATATGGCCCAGGTATTGCTCCTATCTATCTTTGAAGGATACCAAAGACTATGAGCAATGCCTTTTTGATTAAGGTCTTAACAGTTGTGTGCGCAATTTGTCCCCTCGTCGCTCAAGCGGAAGGCTTGAGCTGTCGCGGGATCTTTGTCGACTCATATAATGTTAATGATTCAATGGCAGAGCAATTGTCAGATCTTAAGCATTCTTTAAAGGACTTGCGCAAAAGTATTAAAGAGGTGGATGACTCAAAAGACCCCATGTCTGCGGTTCGAGATGTTGAGGTGGACCCTCGCGAAGTTGCATTCCTTCTTCAAGGTTCTTACAGACTGATTCTTTCTAATCCTGCCGCTAAAGACGTCCTTTCGGGGAGCAATTTAAAAATCGTCAAGAAGGGCTTAAATGCACTAAAGGATTTTGAAAAAAGCTTCGGTGAGTACTATGTCAAAGTGGAGCTTTTGAAAACCGCTAAGAAGAGCAAGATGCCGGATGACTTTATTAAGTACTTAAAGTCAGAGCGTCGCGCGCTTTCCAAACAGTTGTATCGTGAATTAAAAGATGATGACTATCTCGATAAGGATGTTAGCGCTGTTGTTGGTCTCAGTAAGAAAATCCAGAAATTTCAAAT
>JAGIAF010000096.1:10878-11110 GCA_017745015.1 Bdellovibrio sp.
ATTCCTGAAAGTGTGGATTCTCGCAACTGGATCCACGACAGTTTGAAGAGTGAAATCGAGCGTATTAATGAAAAGGTTGAGTCCGAAATGGCGCCGCTGATTCGTGCGCCTGTCTATGGCTATCATGAAATTGAAAATGGAGCTCACGCATTTCGCAGGAGCTTGCGTTGGTTGAAAGTTTACATCGAGTCTTATGCCGACGTTTTTACTCTACAGAAGTCATCTCCTACAG
>JAGIAF010000097.1:0-3464 GCA_017745015.1 Bdellovibrio sp.
CAGTTGAAGTCGTCGAAGCTCCTAAAAAAGAGAAGAAGGTCAAGATCGACAAGACAGGAATGTCTGAAGATCAGGTAAAATGGCACGAACTTCACGAGAAATATAAAGCGATGAAAGCTCAGTCTTACAACATCGGCTCGCAATATGAAGCGAGAACGCCGATTGAGCACAAACTCTTTGGATGGGGATTTATCCTTTCTAATGAGTATGATCGTCTTGAAGTTCTTTTCGAAGACGGCAAGCGCATGCTAATCAGCAACCGCAAACTTTCTTAGCGGCCGGTGAAAAAGGCCCAACTGCGGCGTTGTCGGGCCTCATCTTCCGCTACGCCGTACTTTAAGTACGACTTCGCTGCAGATGAAACCCTCCGCCTTGCATTTGGACCTTTTTGACCAGCCTTGTAAATCCCGTCCCGGGCAGAATTTCATTGCAACGACTCTTAAACTGACCTAAAAATTTACCTGCATGGCAAAAGACGATTTAGTACAAATTGACGGAAAAGTGATCGACGCCCTAGCGGGTGGTCTTTACAAGATCGAACTGGAAAACAAAGCGATCATTAACGCAAAACTTTGCGGAAAAATGAGACGTTTTAATATCCGTGTGGTCGTGGGCGACCGTGTTAGCGTAGGGGTTTCTCCTTACGATCCTACACATGGTCTGATCATGTTCCGTCACAAATAAAGATTTAAATTCTAATTTTCCAATAAATCTAGAGGTTCTATGGATCAGGCTCTTCAGAGTTATTTGGCTCGTATTGTCCCAACAGTTCCCGCAAGTTCAGCACAAGCTGTTATCGAACTTGCTGCGGAAGGGGCTACGGTTCCATTCATCGCACGTTACCGTAAAGAGAAAACAGGCAATTTGGACGAAGTTCAAATCCGCGCTGTTATCGAAGGTCACGAAACTTTCAACGAAATCGTGAAGCGTAAGGCTTTCTTGATCAAAGAGATCGGGGAACAAAACAACCTTACCGCAGATTTGCAAAAGCGCATTGAAATGTCTTGGGACTTGGGTGAGCTTGAGGAAATCTACAAACCATTCAAGAAAAAGAAAAAAACCAAAGCAACCATCGCGCGCGAAGCGGGCTTGGAGCCTTTGGCAAATTGGATTTGGGACATGGGTCACGGCAAGTTGAAAGACTCCGAGACTATGGAAATGAAAGCGAAAGCTTTCTTGAACCCAACTGCAAAAATCGTAACTTACGAAGAAGCGCTTAAAGGCGCTCAAGACATCATTGTTGAGAAAATTGCCAATGATTCGGAACTTCGTGCTTTGGTTGCTAGAAACTACAACGAAAAAGGTCGTATCGTTTCTAAAGCTGCTAAAGGCTACAAACCGAACTCTAAGTACGAAATGTACAAAGAATTCGAAGAACCAGTTAAGCCTTTGATGGATGCAAAAAACAATCACCGCTATTTGGCGATGAGACGTGGCTGGCAAGAAGAAGAGTTGACCCTTGATGTAAAAGGGGACGACGAAGAAATCTTGTCGACTTACGAGAAGTTTGCAACTTCGACTCCAGACAATGCTATTGGTGACTATTTGAAACAAGCCGCTCGCTTGGCTTTGAACGTTTATGTTCTTCCTTCTGTGGTGAACGAAGTTCACCGCGTGTTGAAAGAAAAAGCAGACCAAGACGCGATCACGGTATTTGCTGAGAACGTTCGTAAGCTTCTGTTGGCGTCCCCGTACGGTTCAAAATGCGTATTGGGTGTCGACCCTGGTTTGAGAACAGGTTGTAAAGTCGCTTTGATCGATAAATCAGGCGCATTCATTTCTCACACTGTTCTTTACACATTGGGTGACGATGCTGAACGCAAAGCTAAGACTTTATTCGGCGAAGTGATGAAGCAAGTTCAAATCGAAGCAATCGCTGTAGGTAATGGTACTGCAGGTCGTGAAACTGAAGCGTTCTTGCGCAAAGTTTTGAAAGACCTTGGTAAAAACATTCCAGTTGTGATGGTTTCAGAAAGCGGCGCTTCTGTTTACTCAGCTTCTGATATCGCTCGTGAAGAGTTCCCAGATTTGGATTTGACTGTAAAAGGCGCGATCTCTATCGCTCGTCGTTTGCAAGATCCTTTGGCGGAACTTGTAAAAGTAGATCCAAAATCCATCGGTGTAGGTCAGTACCAACATGACGTGAACCAATCTCAACTTAAGAAGTCTCTTGAAGCGGTGGTTGAGTCTTGCGTGAATAACGTTGGGGTTGACGTAAACACGGCTTCGGCTGCGTTATTGTCACACGTTGCAGGTATCGGTCCGGCATTGGCTAAAGGTATCGTTGAAGCTCGTAAGAAAACTCTTTTCACAGACCGTTCGGAGCTTTTGAAAGTTCCTAAGTTCTCTGCAAAAGTTTATGAGCAAGCAGCAGGTTTCTTGCGTATCCCAGGCGGAAAGCAAGTATTGGATTCTACAGGTATCCATCCAGAGCGCTACCAAGCTGTGACTGACATGGCGAAAGACCTTGGTGTTTCTTTGTCTGAAGTTATCGGTGAAGGCGCGAAGAAACTTGTTTCGCAAAGATCTAAATGGGCTCAGCTTGTGGGTGAGTTCACTTTCGACGACATCGTGAAAGAGTTGGAAAAACCAGGACGGGACCCTCGTGATCCGTTCAAAGTATTCCAATACCGCGATGACATCATGGAAGTGAAAGACCTTAAAGAGGGTATGATCTGTCCAGGTATCGTGACCAACGTAACGAATTTCGGTGCTTTCGTAGATATCGGCGTTCATCAAGACGGTTTGGTGCACATCTCTGCATTGTCTCATAAGTTCGTGGATGATCCTCGTAAAGTGGTTAATCCAGGTGACCATGTGACGGTGAAAGTTTTGAAAGTTGATACCGTGAAAAATCAGATCTCTTTGACTATGAAGATGGATGACGCTCCCGAAGCGACATCTGCTCCTCGTGGTGAGAGACGTCCTGAGCAACGTGGTGCTTCGCAAACTAAAGGCGGAGGCCAATCAAGAGCCGGTCAAGGTGGTGGTGCTCGTCCAGCAGGCGGTCCTCCAGCGAAACCAGCCAATCCGTTCAACAATCCGTTCGCGGCATTGATGAATACACCAACTAAGAAATAGCCGGCTTGACCGGGCAGTGCCGAAGCGCCGGAAGGCGCATAGGCTGAAGTAGTTTTTAAACAAGGGGAATTAACATGGCAGCAAAAGGCAAATCTAGAAAAGGTATCCGTCACAGAAAAAAACGCATTCTTACTAAGAAGCGTATGTACAAAGCAAAAATCCGTAAGTAATTCGGTCCCGATACAAGCGGTATTGCTTTAGTAAAAGCCCTGGAGAAATCTAGGGCTTTTTTTTGATTGCTCGATTTGTTTAAGAGCACTTTGAGTTGAAAATGGATCGAGGCATTTCTTCGCCATGATATCTTTAGGGAATGAAATTCATTCCATCTGTTAAGAGAATCTTCTCGGCTAAATTTTTGGATAAACTTTCTAAGGACGATATTC
>JAGIAF010000097.1:3474-5748 GCA_017745015.1 Bdellovibrio sp.
GGCGTCCTTATCTTACTACACAACGCTTTCTTTGGCGCCGTTGCTGATTTTACTGCTGACCTTTGTGGCTTTTGTTGATCAATCATTTCGTGATGAAGTGTTGAAGCAGACTCAAGGTCTTATAGGTAGTCAGGCTAGGGATCTTATCAAAGATATTGCCGCGAATGTAGATTCACAATCTCGGATGGCAGGTGTTGCTGGTATGGTCGGGGTCGTCACGTTGCTTTTTTCTGCGGGGGCGATCTTTGGTGAACTCCGTATGTCCTTAAATAAAATCTTTCAAGTAGATAAGTCGAAGCTGGAGTATCCAAATGACAATTTCATTCAGTCCACGTGGAGATTTTTAAAAGACAAATTGTTCAACATGGGAATGGTGTTGGCCTTTGTCTTTATTTCCATCGTGTCTTTGTTGGTGTCATCGGGCTTGTCGTTCTTTCTTAAAGGGGACGATGCGATTCTGGGGCAGGCATTAAACTTCTTAGTTTCACTGGGCGTATTTGGTCTTTTATTTGGATCTCTTTATTATTTTCTGCCGCAGACGAAGGTGTCGATCAAAGTCGCAGTCATTTCTGGAGTGATCACTGGAATACTTTTTTCAATTGGTAAAAGTCTGATTGGTCTGTATCTCGGACAAAGTGCGGTGGGCTCTATGTATGGAGCAGCGGGATCGCTGATTGTCGTGTTGGTGTGGGTTTACTATTCCTCGGCCGTTATATTTGTCAGTGCAGAAATCGCCAATGAAATTTGTAAGGAGGAAAAGAATGCAGAAACTTGTTGAGTACCTCAGAAAAGTTAGCACGACGGTTTGGGTTGTTATCATTTTACTGGTTGTGATTCGCATTTTTTTACCTGTGGGAATCAAATATGGCATCAATTGGTACATGGGAAATAAGCTTGAGAACTATAAGGGGCACATTGAAGACTTCGACCTGGCTCTCTATCGCGGAGCCTATCAAGTTCAAGATATGAATATTTGGATGAAAACGAAGAGTCCCAAAGAACCTTTGGTGTTTATTAGAGAAATTGATTTGTCGTTAGCGTGGCGGGCTTTGTTTAAAGGAAAGCTGCTGGGTGATCTTCATGTCGATGGGATGAAGTTGGATTTGGTTGATAGCGAAGACAAAGCGAAAAAGCAAACCGGTGCGGGGGAGGACTGGAAAACGGTCATGGGCAAGCTCGTGCCCATCGAGCTCGAGGCATTTAAACTTTCGAATAGCGAAGTTCATTTATTGAATCGAGACTTCAAAGTTCCGGTGGATGTTGTTTTAGATCGTATTAATGTCGAGGCGAAAAATATTAAGAACACTGATAATAATAAAGAACTTTTGCCAAGCACTGTCGCAGCTACTGCACGTTTGCAAAAAGATGCTCCCTTAAAGGGAAGCGCACGAATTAATCTGCTTTCTAAAGTTCCGGCATTCGAAGCCAAAATGACTTTAGATAAGTTGAATCTCACTAAGTTGAATAATTTCTTTATGGCTTATGGGCCTTTCAGCTTTACCAAAGGCAGCTTCAGTCTTTATGGCGAAGTCAGTACAAAGCAAAACCAGATTGTTGGATATGTGAAGCCGTTCTTCGAAAATCTCGATGTCATGAGTAAGGAAGAAGAATTTGTAAGTCCCAAGCACTTCTTTACTGAAGTGGGTCTCGCTATGGGGAACTTAATTTTACGCAATCACGACACCAAAACTGTAGCGACTAAGATTGAATTTGAAGGTGCCTCGAAGGGGCCAGATATTGATACGTGGGGCGCGGTGTGGACATCCTTGTCGAACGGCTTTATCGAGGCTCTGAAAAAGCGTCTCGATAATACCATTTCGATCAAAGACGTCCCGACGAAAAAAAATTAATGTGCATGCTTCGGAGTTTCGCGGCGTTGACCGCGGGAACCGAAAACAGAAACGTCATGGGGGCCTTTCGCAAACTCTTCAATCATCTTCGTGTTAAAAGTTGGGATGTCAGAAGGTTTACGGCTGGTGACAAGCCCATGGTCGACGACCACTTCATTATCTTCCCACTCTGCTCCAGCGTTGATCATGTCTGTTCTTAAAGATTCATAGCTTGTCATACGACGACCGCGAAGGACTCCGGTTTCAACCAGCGTTTGCGGTCCATGGCAGATAGCTGCGATGGGTTTTCCTGTGTCAACGAAACCTTGAACAAATTGAATGACGGCTTCTTCGCTGCGAAGTTTATCGGGATTCATCACTCCACCGGGCAACATGAGGGCGTCGTAGTCATCCGAGCTTGCCAGCTGGATGTTGACGTCCACCG
>JAGIAF010000097.1:5758-10964 GCA_017745015.1 Bdellovibrio sp.
GCCCAATTGCCTTTTTCCCATCCTTTGATGATGCCAGGATTCAGAGAGACGATCTCTACCTTAGCGCCAGCATCTTCGAGTGCTTTTTTAGGGAGTAATAGTTCTGATTGTTCATAGCCGTCGGTTGCTAAGATGGCGACGGTCTTTCCTTCGAGCGTTTTAGTAGCCACACTTCCTCCTTGAATGAGCTTCATTTGATAATTGAGCTTGAAGGCGGAGGAAGCAATTTACAGGCACCGTTTATGACTAATAACAAATTTATTCAGCGTTTCTTACTTGGCAAATCAGCGTATTTGTCGCGGTGTCGCCTTGAGTTTGATAAGAAACTTGAAATTTTGCTTTATCGCCCGGAATCAAATTGATTGCCGGCACCAAGATATTTGGTTTGATCTTGGTTAAAGTAATTCCATAGAAATATGTGACCTTGGTATTTTCCGCTTGGAAGGAAACAGTCACGCCACGTTGTTGATTTTGCTTCTCAGCTTTAAGAGACGTCTCTGAAAGAGCGATCTCTTTGCCATTCAATTGGCAAATGAGTTGGCTTGCATCCATTGTTCCATCTGCAGAATGATTTTGAGCTTGGCGTACCTCTGCCGTTTCGTACAGAAGAGCTTTGATTTTGAAGTTTTCAAATTCTTCCCAATTGAAAGTATTGCGAGGTGTAAGATAAAGCTCCAAAGAGCCCAAATCAAAAGTCATAGCGTCGATGGCATTTGGCAAGTTGCTACCTAAACTCGTGCGAGTTCCTTGAATGTCAGAGCCACATTTCGTGAGAGCTTCATTAATGAAAGATTTAATCATCGCACCTTTGCGCTTAATGAGAGCTGGCAAAGTGTATTGCGCTTCTTGCGAATAGAAATTGTCGGCCGCTGACGAAAAAGCCGTGAGCGAATCGCAAAGAGTGTCTTTTTCAGTAGCGAAGGACTTGATCAAAGCATTGGCTTTCTCTTGCATAAGGGCGCCACTCGCCGCAGCCATTTGTTTTTGAGAGGCAAGGGGAGCAAGAAGGCTTGCGCGCTTGACGATAGCTTTTTGAATTTTGTTTTGCTCCGTTTCAGGAAAACCATAGGCTGCCGCAACCTGTTTAAAGGCGATACCCAAAGCTGTGATTTCGGCATCTTTGTCTTGTGTGCTTTCCAGATCTTTGATTTCTAATTTGATGCTGATTTTATTGCTTTTAAGCGCGGCAGTGACTTGCACTTGAGCCGGTCCGGATTTGCTTGTGAAGAGCTTATCCAAAAGTTGCATTTCTTCAGGAGGATCTTGAGTTCCAGCGATATCCATCTGCATACGGACCGCGGCCTCATAAGCAAGGACGGAGATGTTGGAAATGACTTCGGACTTCACTGTAGATGAAGTTTCAATCTCGGTTTTTTGTGCATCCGAACTCTCTTGAGAGTCCGTCGTGCCCTGACTGTATTCGGTCGATGTATGTGGATTTGTTTTGTCGCCAGTTTTGGCTTTTAAGACCACAGTCTCAGATTGAGACCGCATAGTATTAGAACTGTTCGGTTGGCAGCCAACTGTCAAAAATATGAGCGTGCTTGCGAATATATGCTTTCTCATGGTCGAAATCCTCACTTCAATAAGGGGTATTTCGAAACCCGTGCCGGTAACTTAGAGTTCTGCCTCGAAGATCCATTGGCCTGTGTGGCCATGGCAATGGTGGATAAAGCCTCGGACGGCTTGAGCCTGAGTCATAGATGCCGCTAAAGAAGTGGCTCTTTGAGGAGTGAAGTGAACCCCTGAGCGGAGGACTTTGCGGCGACTGTCGAAGCCACGTCCGGTATCGAAGATTAAATCAACTTGGCAGGATCTCAATGTGATTTCAGGAATGCGGATGAAGACAGCCATGCTGCCGTGTTCGTGGCCCAGAAGGTTCGCTTCGACTTCAGGAGATGTTTCTACTGGCAAGCGATCGCGGAAGTCTTCTCGAAGATTGAGATAATAATGCTCATTGAGGAAAGCTTTGGAACCGACAAAATTGATGTAAAGCTTGTTCGTCACGACATCCCGTAAGTAGGCGCCCACGGGGCCGCCCATAACATTGAGCCATTGCTTCTGTGTCTGATCTAAACCGATCGACATGATGTTGCTGCCCACGGCTTCGATGGCGCCAACAACTTTGGCCGTGGCACTGCCGTAAGCGTAACCATAAAGAATCGTTCCAAAGAAGTGATACCAAGTGCCGTAACGATCGCCTTTGTAGTTGTAACCGCTAGAAATGGCGCGCAGGCGTTTTGTAATGGGCAGATTTTCACGTCCATTGTAGCGCCAGTTGTTAGCCAGCACATTTTCAATCGTGAGCAACGTTAAATAGATGTCGCCAGAGTTGATACGATAGCTCGCTCTGAAAAGTTCCGGCAAAGTCACAGACTCGTAGCTATTGGAAAGAATCCACTGGCGCAGACTCTCTTCAGTACCTGTGACCATAAAGCGATCCGTAAAACCCATGGCCAAAGTCAGCAAGAGCTTGGACGTTTGAGCGAAGGCGTGGCGGTTTTTATACTGCGCACTCCATTCGTGAACGATGCCATGACGAGGAAGAAGGCCGCGACGGCTTTCTTCTTGGATCACTTGGGTTAATGTCTTTTTAAAACTCTCAAGCAACAGGGGGTTGTCGCGTCCCTGAAGCGAAAGGCCTTCTGTTATTGCAGGCTCAGGAATTTTACCAGCAAGGGGATCCTCCCATTCGTAAGGATCTGGAAGCCAGTCAATGGCCTGCGGTCCTTCTTGAGTGATCACGCTTTTCAAAATATTGAGTGGAACGGCAGCGGCGCGCTCGAGAAGAGCTCTGTCGCCAGTTGGGTCTACTAATTTATAGCTTTGTTGACGGTACAGGTTCGGCTCATTTCCTACGGAGGATGGCGCGCGGGAGCTGACTGATTTATCAAGATAGTTCTTAATAGCTTGTAGCTGGTCTCTTACTTTAGAGTTCAAATTCTTCTCAAGATTGAAGAACGGAATGTACTTGGCTTTTTGATAAGCGGAAGCTTTTACCAAATGAAGCTGATAGTTCGTAATTTGAGTGCGAGTCGGGCCAATAGCTTGGAAAATATTAATACTGAAAGAATCAGTAAATAGGTGGGTCCACTGTCCCACCTCTTGTACTGTAACTAGCTGAGTGTTTGTCAAAAGATCTTGAGGGAGTGTCTCATTCGCCCACTGTGCATTTTGAGCTTCGCGCAGATCGAGCATTTGATAATTCATCACAAAGCCTACGGTCGATAGTGCCATGTCGATTTGCCCTTGGCAGGTCGCTTGGGCACACGCCCAAAGACTCAGTTCGGGGGTTACTTTCGAAAGAGTGCGAATGTCATTCAGGGCACTGTTCTTGAGGGCATCTATGCTTTTCTCGACTGTGAACGAAGCCTTTACGATTAAAACAGATTGAATTTTTAATTCTGGATCAGAGGGAACTGACGCAGCTTTCTTGATCAGCTGATTAACATCCAGAGCTTTGAATTGACTGCTTTGGGCTTGAATAGGGGATAGGAAGGCACTCTGATATTGAATATCAGTTGCCGCAAAACCCACCGGTCCCACGCAAGTTAATAGCAATACGATCCATAAACGCAATTTAAGCATTGAGCCTGATCAAGCAAAGCTTGGGCCTAAAAAAATTGAACGAGCCCTCATTTATTTGGATCTAAGGGCTCGAAATTACGAATGTGACATTTCCGGCAAGGCGGTGCTTAAAAACTTAACGAAGTTTCTTCGCGGCCTTCTTCGATTTTTGATAACAAAAGCACGTGGTCAAATGATCGTTCACCATGCCGACAGCCTGCATGTGAGCATAGATCGTGGTGGAACCCAAAAACTTGAAACCACGTTTTTTGAGGTCCTTAGCAAAAATATCG
Organism: Bdellovibrio sp.; assembly: GCA_017745015.1. Taxonomy (GTDB): domain Bacteria; phylum Bdellovibrionota; class Bdellovibrionia; order Bdellovibrionales; family Bdellovibrionaceae; genus Bdellovibrio. The sequence goes on from JAGIAF010000097.1 coordinate 9,619, forward strand.
GAAATATCCGTGACTGCAGGTATACTGCCTGGTTTACGTTTCCCGTCGATGGGTTTGTTTTTCACAAAAGCCCACATGTATTTTGAAAAGCTTCCGAACTCTTTTTGAATCTCGAGAAATTTTTGAGCGTTATTGATCGCTGCGCGAATTTTCATCTCGTTGCGAATGATCGGCGTCTTGCAAAAGGGTTGCGACTTTCTTTTCACTAAAGCGGGACACTTTCTGAGCGTCGAAGTTCGCGAAGGCTTTGCGATAGTTTTCACGCTTTCGCAAAATCGTAATCCAGCTGAGTCCAGCTTGGGCTGACTCGAGGACAAGGAATTCAAAGAGTTTGGCGTCGTCATAGACAGGGACACCCCATTCTTTGTCATGATATTCAATATAAAGCGGATCGTCGGATACCCAGGAGCAGCGTGTGATTTTCATATGCGAACTATGCTATCAGTTTCAGGTCTTAAGGACTAGTACTTGAAGGTCTAAATCTCAATCTCTGTGTTTTTTCATTGGGAGGCATCATAGAGCTGAGATATTCTTTTCAGATAGGGAGGTCCCATGATTGTACAACCTCATATTTTGACGAAAGCCCTTGATGCGGCTTTATCCACTGGGGCAGATTTCGCAGACATCTTTGTTGAAGATACTTATTCCTCTAATCTAACTGTTCTTGGTTCGAAAGCAGACCAAGCCATCGTGGGTCAACTTTATGGCGCAGGCATTCGCTTGTTCTTTGGCCATGAAATTGTCTACGTGACCACCAACGATCTTTCTGAGGCAGGTTTGGTGAAGGCAGCGCTGAATGCAGCTCAAAGCCGTGGTCAAGGTAATGCAAAAAAAGCGATGCCATTGATGCAGGTGCCATTTGATTCTATTCATACCTTTGGTGAAAAACCTTGGGAGATGAATCGCGATCGTAAGTTCCAATGGCTCAGCAGTTTGGATCAATACTCCCGCGCGCGCAATTCCGCGGTCACTCAGGTTGAAACAGGATTGAACGAAAAATTCCAACGCGTGCAAATCGCAAACTCTCGCGGCGTGATGGCTTACGATGAGCGCGCCTACAGCCGCATTCGTTTGGACGTGTTCGTGGAGCAAATGGGCACTAAAGAAAGTTCTGCTGACAATATCGGTCATATGGGGACTTCGGAACTTTATGATCAATCCGATCTTGAAAAGTTCGCCCACGAAAACGTGGACCGTGCGATGCGCTTGACGACGGCGAAATATGCACCGGCTGGCGAAATGCCAGTGGTGATTGATAATTCGTTTGGCGGTGTGATTTTCCACGAAGCATGTGGTCATGGTCTTGAAACTACAAGTGTTGCAAAAGGTGCTTCGGTATTCACAGG
>JAGIAF010000098.1 GCA_017745015.1 Bdellovibrio sp.
ATCGAATACAAAGCCCGAATCACTCGTGCGCAGTTGAATTTTTTGATAAAACGTGAAGCTCTGACTGTTGCTGTTCACACCTTGATAAAGGTCGTGATAAGTGAAGTCACCGCTCAAGCTGCCTAAATCGGTCGAGCCTTCCGCATTGCCCAAATTAATTGAGCAGGCACTAAGCAACAATAGGCTGAAACAAACAACGACTGAGTTTTTCATAATTACCTCATCGGTGCTCCCGGACTCACCTTTAAGATGAGAGCGATTCTTGCTTCATTGTCTCACTTTGAGGCGCTCGCTTCGAGTTTAATGTTCTTCATCTCGACAAAAATCTGCCGATAAGACTTTTGAGAGAAAGGGGAATTCTTCATGTTTTCTCGCAAATGGTTGATTGCATCTGGCACTGTCGGCTTCTTGTTCTTTGGTGGACTTGGTGCCTATCTATATATGACAGACACCGCCCCTTCTCGCTCTCAAAGCTCTAGCAAAAAGGGCCGTCTTTTCGAACAATCCGCCATCAGCTCACAAACTGACAAGGTTGTGGACGAGCCCAGCGCTCTGTTTAATGACCCTGCTGTGAATCAAGCTTGGGGCTTGAAAAAGTCCGATGCGGCTCGCGCTTGGTCTGTAAGCCATGGCAGCAAAGACATTATCGTGGCGGTGATCGATACAGGTATCGATGAACATCACGAAGACCTCTCCGATAATCTTTGGGAGAATCCAGGTGAAACTGGTAAAGATGCTCAAGGGCGCAACAAGGCTTCTAACGGCATTGATGACGACGGCAATGGTTTTATTGACGACGTTCATGGTTGGAACTTTGTTTCTAACAATAACAAACTCGACGACAATCACGGTCACGGAACCCATATCGCCGGTATCATCGGCGCTGAAGCTGGTAACGGTAAAGGCATCGTAGGCATCTCTCCTCTGGTGAGCTTGATGGTTCTTAAATATTACGATCCAAAAGTTCCCAACACAGATAATTTGAAAAACACTGTGGCAGCGATTCGCTACGCCGTGAAAATGGGCGCTAAGATCATCAATTACTCTGGTGGTGGTACCGAGTTCTCTCAAGAAGAGCACGATGCCGTTCAAGAAGCAGAGAAAAAAGGTGTTCTGTTCGTCGCAGCCGCCGGCAATGAAAGATCAAACTCGGATCAACATCACTACTATCCTGCTGACTATAAATTAAAAAATATCATCTCTGTCACAGCCTATGACCCTACGGTGCAAGTTCTCGCTTCATCAAATTATGGTATCGAGACGGTGGATATCGCAGCCCCAGGACAAAACATCTTGTCTTGCTTGCCAGGGAACTCTTACGGTTTTATGACCGGAACCTCTCAAGCGACAGCTTTCGTTTCAGGTGCCGCCGCTTTGGTGATGGCGAGCAAACAAACCTTCGCCGCGGAAGACGTTAAGAAGTACATCCTTTCAACAGGTGATGCACAAACGCAATTGGCTGCGAAGACTCGTACGTCTCGTCAGTTAAACCTCTATAAAGCTTTAACGATCCTGGATCAGGGGGTTTCTGCGGCAGGCGTAGCAACAGCCAACGTAGACAGCATGAAGAAGTTAGGACCAGATCCTAATGAAGCCCCAGCAGGTCGTGCGGCAAATGAAGTCACCGTGTTTGGTCGCTCATTGATTAATGCCATTAATTCAAAACCAAGGCCGGAACGCCTTGGTACGAAAGCCACTGGAAACGAAGAATACTAGATCTTTGCTTAGTCGACGAAATCAGACAATGACAAGCGTCCGCGAATCATGACAATCAAGCCTGCAGCCATGCAGGCTAATGCCACCCCGACACCAATCAGGTTGCGGTGGCCAAGATTCAACATACCCCACAAAATCAGCAGAGCACTTAATGCAAATGGACCGATATACAGGTACTTCATCCACTTTGGACGATCTTGCTTCGCCATTTGATTTTTAACCACAGGCTTTTGCGCAAGCTCCACCATCATAAGGCTGTTGATTCTCGCAATCATCTGATCACAAAGAGCATCGCCCCCTTGAGCCGATTTAAGCTCTTCATACTTCATGATCGCAAAGCGATACGCATCAAGCTCCCCACAACTGCGAATGAATTCTTCGTGCAATGCTTGGTTTTCGAAGTTCTCAAGAACGTTCTTCCATTTGCGAACGAGGCTTGGCTGAGCACGCAATGTTGGATCCTGAGGCAAGCCCTCCAAACGCTCAAACAGAACGTGGCACGCGTAGCACTCATGAGATTTACGACCATTCAAAGCTCCACATTTCGGGCAAGACTTCATTTCCTGGCTTTGAACAGGCTCAGAAATGGCTTCTGGAGCGGATTCTTGCTGCGACATGGCGCGAGGTTTTGCGGAAGGATTAGGCACTAAGAAGGCCAAAACATTCGCCGGGTCCACCGGTGGATGTTCGAAACCGAAACGACTTTCGCAAGAAATGCACTGAAATACAGGAGTCTCCGTGTGAACTTCTTCACTCGCAACTTCGTATAATTTGGCGCAACTTGGGCATCGAACTTTTAATTTCACGTGGACTCACTCACTCTTTGTGTTACTAATACCATGATGAAGAGATGGATACAAATATTCAAGCACAAAGCCTACGATTTACGTTGGGCATTACTCTCGGGAATTTTGGTCGGAACGAGCTACATTCCCCTTCCTCCCTGGGCCCTCCTCTTCTGCTACCTTCCTCTGTGGATGACTGTCACTGCAAAACCTTCGGGAGAAAATTCCGTTAAGCGCGCTCTGTGGAGTGGTTGGCTGACGCAATTCACTCTGACAGCAATTGGTTTTCATTGGATTGCCTACACCGCGCACGAGTACGGCATGCTTCCGTGGTCGGTGTCTTTTGCGGCCTTGCTACTTTTTTGTGCGTTCATGCATCTCTACATCCCGGCAGCTGTGGGCTTAGGCGTTTTCCTACAAAACCGATTCGCGCTTTCGCGAGTTCAAACTTTATTCAGCATCGCCCTGCTGCACGCACTTCTTGAGCGCGTGTGGCCCGTCATATTCGACTGGCATTTGGGATACACGCTGATCGGTGCGCACATCCCGGCTTACCAATGGGCCGACGTAATTGGCTTCCAAGGTTTGTCGGCGATGATTTTGTTGATCAACGCCTGGGTTGGTTACATCTGGTTGAAACAACACGAAATGAAAAAAGCGTTGAGCCATTTGGCCGTGCTTTTGCTCTTAGTCGTCGGTTTGATCGTGTCGGGCTCCATACATAGTGAAAAATGGAATCACTTTGACCGTGAGTTCAAAGCCACCCTCATACAAGCCAACATCGGCAACACCGAAAAGATCCAAGCCGAAAAAGGCCGCGGAGCTCAAGAGTTCATCACCAATAAATTTACGACGATGACCCAAGAGGCCTTCATCAACTTTCCTGACACCGATCTTTTCGTGTGGCCAGAAACAGCGTTCCCCGATTATTTGGATCAACACCTTCTGAACCGCAAGCACGCACAGCTTTTGGCTCAAGGCCTGACTTCGGTGAATCGTCCGCTTTTAACCGGAGCTTACTCTCGCGCGGAAGGCATGGATCCTCGCAATGATCACGCGACTTTCAATGCGCTATTCTTGGTCGACGGCCAAGCTAACAGCATTTCTCCGCCGTATTTGAAAACGAACCTTTTAGCTTTTGGTGAATATCTGCCATTCAGCGAGACGTTCCCGATTTTATTGAAGTGGTTGCCGTTCATTTCTAATTTCGGTCGCGGTCAAGGACCCATTGCCATGACGTGGCCTCTTCATGGCGAAACTATTCACTTGGGTGGACAGATTTGTTACGAAGGTTTGGATGCAGCCTTCTCTCGCGGCCTTGCGGAAAAGAACGTCGATGTTTTGGTGAATGTCACCAACGATTCTTGGTTCGGCAAACCTTTTGAGCCCAACCAACACATGTACATGACATTGGCTCGCGCTATCGAAACTCGTCGTCCGCTGATTCGTTCAACCAATACAGGGATCAGCACAGCTATTCTTGCAAACGGTGACATTCAACAAAGATCACCGGTCTATCAAGAGTGGTCTGGCCAATTTACAATAAAATACTTGAAAGACGCACCGACCACTCTTTACGTTCTATGGGGACATTGGGATTGGATTCTTCTTTTGCTAAGCCTTGGTGCCATTGTTCTGACAGGAGCCCTTCATGCAAGATCTCGTCGTTCTTGATTGGATAGAAATTCTAGAAAAAATTAAATCCCACGCAACCAGCGATGCGGGCCGCGAAGCAGTCTTGCTGATGAAGCCTTTGTCTTCGCCAGAACAAGCTTATGTGAGTTTTGAAGAGATCGCTCATGCTACGGAAGTATTGAATCAAGGTGTTCGTCCATTCATGCAAAGTTTGGATTTATACTCCACGTGGATCACACGTCTTAAAAAAAATGCAGTTCTTAAAACTTTGGAGATCAAAGACGTTCGCAGTTTCTGTATTGAAGCTTTAGCTTTGAAAGAAGCTCTTACTCCGATAGAAAACGACTGGGCCCAAAGATTTTCGAAAAGTTTGATGGATGCAGAAGAACCTCTTTCAGCTATCGACCAAATCCTCACGCCGGGCGGAGAGATTCGTTCCGATGCCAGTGAGACTTTGTACCGTCTCTTTAAAGAAAAAGAGCGTCTGGCTCGAGAAGTACAAACGACTCTGGATCGCCTCGTTCGTGATCACGAGATGGAAAATGTCATTCAAGATAAATACGTTACAACACGCGAAGGCCGTTGGGTTCTTCCTGTAAAAAGCGGCATGCAACATCGCTTGCCCGGCGTGATTCACGGATCCTCGCAATCAAAGCAAACCGTCTTCATCGAACCAGAAAAAGTTATTCCTGCGAACAATCGCCTGCGCCAAGTGGAAGCGGAAATTGAAGACGAGATCGAAAGACTTTTAACTGAGCTTTCTCGCTATCTTTCTTCGCAGAGCTCTGACATTGAAAGCACACGCTTGTTGATGGAAGAAGCTGATGTGCGTTTTTCACAAGCGCAATTCAGCAATCTGGTTGATGCTCATCCGATCGAGTTTTCAAAAGATGCCATGGAACTTATCGAAGTTCGCCACCCGCTTTTGCAATTGGCGGGCAAAACTGTTGTTTCCAATACCGTTCTCTTGGAAGGTTCAAAAACGATTTTGCTTCTGAGCGGACCCAACGCCGGTGGTAAAACTGTTCTTTTGAAATCATTGGGCCTGGCCGCGCAAATGGCGCGCTGTGGACTTCCCATTTGTGCAAGCGAAACATCTCGCCTGCCCTTCTTTAACGACGTCCTGATCGGCATCGGCGACTCACAAAGTGTCGACGAAGAACTCAGTACTTTTGCTGCTCACTTGAAGATTTTAAGCAAGGCTGCTGCCGTTAAAGGACCGCAGAATTTGATTTTGATTGACGAGATCTGCGGCTCGACGGATCCCGAAGAAGGCAGCGCTTTGGCTCGCGCCTTTATCGAAGCCTTCTCTGACAATGGCGTCTTTGCAGTGATCACTTCGCACTTAGGACCGTTAAAATCTGGCTGGACTGAAGAAAGCCGTGTTCTGAATGGCAGTATGGAGTACGACCCGAAGACGGGCCGTCCGACATATCAATTCCTTGCTGGTATTCCGGGGGATTCGCTTGCGATTCAAACGGCTAAGCGCACCGGAGTTTCTCAGGCTATCGTGCAACGAGCTCTGGATGTCTTAGCTCCAGCCACTCGGGCCCGCCTTGAAGGCCTTGAGCAAATTGAACGCTTAAAAAGCGATATCAATATCCTGCAAGAGCATTTGAAAAAAGAAACCAAGAAAGCCGTTGAAACGAAAAAGAAATACGAAGGCTTGCTTGAACAGTTCAACAAAGACAAAGACGAATGGTTACAGCGCACATTGAAAAAAGCGGAGCGCAAAGTAGAAGAAGCCATCGCTCAGGCGAAGGTCGCTGAAACTTTCAAACGCCACACGGCTTTGCAGGAAATCAAATATCAATTGCCCGAGATTGTGAAAGCAAAACCTGTCATTCAACCAGGGGCTCCACAAAATGCGGCGGAATTTGCAAAAAAATTCCCGACGGGCTCGAAGGTATTCGTTCCCAGCTTAAACCAAGATGGCATTGTACAAAGTGCACCCAACAACAAAGGGGATCTGATGATTCTCTCTGGATCCGTGCGCTTGCAAGTGAACTGGCAAGATCTTAAACTTCCAGGAAAGCCGCAAAATCCAACGTCACAATTGGTACGTAAAAACTCAGGTTATTCCGTTTCCATGGCCGATGAAGACCGTACTTTGGATTTGCGCGGTAAAACTGTCGAAGAAGCTCTTTCCGAGTTGGAAGTTGCTTTGGATAAAGCTTCGCAGACTCGCGAAGATCGCTTGAAGGTTATCCATGGCCACGGCACCGAGGCCCTTAAAAAAGCAGTACGTACGTACTTGTCTCGCTCGGTCTATGTGAAGAAGTGGAAAGCTGGCTCTCCTGAAAGCGGCGGCGATGGCATTACTTGGGTAGAGATCGGCGAAGCCTAGTCAAAGGAGAATCCGTTGAGCCATTACTTTATTGCCAGCTGGATGACTGGCAAAGTGCTCGCGCTGTCTTATTTTATCGCCTTCTTGTCGCTCTCAACCCAGGTTCTTGGACTCTTTGGGAAGAGCGGCATTCTTTCTATCGATCACCTTTTAAATCTTTTAGATAAAGAACTTGGCGTCAATCGCTTCCGTCATTTCCCTTCCCTGTTTTGGTTTGCTTCCTCGGATTTTGTTTTGAAGGTGACATGTCTGATTGGCATGCTGGCTTCTTCATTGGCGTTCTTAGGTTTTAGCCAAGGATGGATGTTTGTCCTTTGCTGGCTCTGCTATCTTTCCTTTGTCAGTTGTGGGCAAGTTTTCCTTTCATATCAATGGGACAGCCTCCTCTTAGAGTTGGGCTTCCTGGGAATCTTCTTTGCTCCCTTACAAATAGAGTGGCTGCCTTTTGCCGGCTATGAAATTCATCCCTTGGTTTTGGGAATGGTTTGGATTTTGTTGTTCAAGCTGATGTTCAGCTCGGGCGTTGTGAAACTAACCAACAAAGATCCTGCCTGGAAAAATCTGACCGCTCTGAGATTTCATTTCTGGACTCAGCCTCTGCCAAATGCGATTTCTTACTTCCTTGATAAAATGCCTCTGTGGTTTCAAAAAGCCAGCACCGCACTTATGTTCACTATCGAATTGGCTGTTCCATTTTTTATCTTTATTCCTGGAAAACCGGCCTTTGTCGCCGCTTGTTTATTGCTGCTTCTGCAAACCCTGATCATTCTGACCGGTAACTTTGCGTTCTTCAATATCATCACCATCGGACTTTGCTTCAGTATCATCCCCGATAACTTTTGGAGTCTGCCGCTACATTCATTCGTGGAACCAATCAGTGTTTCCTATCCCCTGGCTTTAATCGTTCTGATAATGACTTTGCCGGCGTCGCTCTTTTGGATTTACAAAACTCTTTTTGAGAAAAGCAAAGCACTCGATTTCATGCTTCCCTATATGCGTGCCTTATATCCCCTACGTATTTCGAATCCCTACGGACTCTTTGCAGTGATGACCAAGGCTCGACCAGAACTTGTACTAGAAGGCAGCGACGACGGAGAACACTGGCTTGAGTATGAGTTTAAGCACAAGCCTACGGATTTGAAAAAGATGCCGACTTTTATTGCACCTTTTCAGCCTCGTTTAGATTGGCAAATGTGGTTTGCAGCACTGGAAACATTTAATGAAAACCTCTGGCTACAAAACCTGGTCACTCGTTTGTTCGAAGAGTCTGCCGAAGTCCAAGAACTTTTAGCAAAAGATCCCTTTGGTGGAAAGTCACCGCACTATCTACGTATTGTTAAATACAACTATCATTTTAGCTCTTTGGAAGAGCTAAAGAAAAAGGGCCAGTGGTGGACTAGAACTTCGATTGGAGTTTACAGTCCTATTTTTGCACGAGATGATTCTTAGTATGTTTCCGGAAACCACCAAGTTCTTTAATCCCAAATTTTCCATGAGTGGAGTTTTCACTTCTGATTGGAGGCCATCGTCGTTAGAAGGTCCTTGGGAAGAATGTCTTGGCTGGAGCAAAGAAGAATTATCAAAGATGCCTTTCTATTCTTTGATACATCCTGATGATCTCACGGAAATTATTGGTTCTGTGAATTCAGAGGAACCCAACGTTACTTTGCGAAGTGTACAATGCCGCAATCGTTGCAAGAATGGCAGTTATCGTCCCATTCTCTGGATCTTCTATTCAAATCCTGAGAATAAAACCGCCTACGTCTATGCTCAAGATATGATGCTCCCGTCGATTAACAACTTCCTTCTGGAGCAGTCACAGCGTGTGGCCCAGATCGGCAGCTGGGCATTAGACTATACCACTCGCAAGGTTTATTGGACCGCTGGAAACTATGAGCTCTTTGGCGTCACTCCAGAGACGTTCACTCCCAATGCTGACAACGTCTTCGACTTCTTCCCAAAGCTTACGCGTGAGGAAGTTCTGAAATCTTACGACGACGTGCTTACACAAGGTAAATCGGAAGCTGACTTTGAAGCCGACGCCATCACGATTTCAGGAGACTCTTTCCGCGCGCGTATCCGCGTGCGTTTGATTCACACGAACGGACAAATTCTGCAAGCCTTCGGGACAATTCAAAATGTCACCGAGGAAAATAAAAAGGCCCTTGCGCTGACCCACGCAAAAGAGGAAGCGGAAACGGCTAATAAAATTAAATCCGACTTTCTTGCTAACATCAGTCATGAAATTCGCACCCCGATGAATTCCATCGTCGGTATGGTCGAGCTTTTATCCGATACGACCCTCGATGAGGACCAAAGCCAGTATGTCCAAGTTTTATCCAGGGCATCGCATAATCTTTTGGCAATCCTCAATGATGTTTTAGACCTGGCAAAAATCGAAGCCGGCAAGGTTCAGATCGATCGAATTGCCTTCAATATTACAGATACACTCAATCGCTCTGCCGAGCTTTTCCGGCATCGCGCTAAGGAAAAGGGTGTCAATTTATTAGTCGAGATTGAAGGCTCACTGCCCATCATCCTTGGAGATCCAGCTCGCTTCCAGCAAGTGGTGAATAATCTTATCAACAACGCTTTGAAATTCACAGACAATGGAGCCATCATCGTCAGAGCGGAACGCCTCCCAGGACAATCGCAATTTGTGACTGTCAGTGTGATTGACTCTGGCATTGGTATCTCGGGCGAAGCTCTTCCGCATCTGTTCAAACGTTTCTATCAAGTTGACACTTCTATTTCGCGAAAATATGGGGGCACAGGTTTGGGACTTTCCATCTGTAAAGAGCTCACCGAGCGCATGGGGGGTGGCATTTCTGTTGACAGTGAAAAAGGCAAAGGCAGCGTATTTTCATTCTGGCTCCCTCTCACCCCACCATAAGTTTGACAGTGTCTCCCGAGGAGACATGCAAAATTGAAAAATTTGTTTTTTTGAATAACTCGTATCATCCTTGCTGTAGGGGAAATTCTAACAAAAAAGGCTGGGTAGTGATGCACAACTATCGCGAGTTTATTCTGCGTGAACTTGAACGTCGCCAGAAACGTAATCCTTCTTATTCACTAAGAGCGTTCGCTCGAGATCTCGAAATGCCGAGCTCGAGACTGAGCGAGATCTTAAACCGAAAGATGGGGCTTTCGGAGGCAAGAGCGATGGCTCTTGCAGAGAAACTGAATCTTGAGGCTTCCGAAAAAGAATTCTTCATTGACCTTGCACTTTCAGAACACGCACGCAGTGCTGTGATGAAAGACATGGCTCTGCGCCGCGTGAAAGCACGCACCGAAGCTGTCACGGCTCCTGCTCCGACACCAACGGAAGATTCTTTGACTGTCGATGCGGCTGTGATCTTGGATAAGCTCAGGGCGAGTGCACCAGATCCTTCGCGTAAATGGGATGTTTCATCTTCCATCTTGCATGTAAAGCGTGAACAGTATGCCCAGGCCGTTGAAAAAATTAAGGCTTTCCGAGCGCAATTGGCTCAGGAAATGGAAGCACCGTCGGAATCTGACTCAGTCTATTGTCTAGCTGTGCAGGTTTTTGAAATGGCGGACAGCGAAAAGTAAAAATGGTTTGATTTACAAGGAAAACTAGACCCGCAAGACGACCTCTTGCGGGTCTTTTCGTTTATGCGAACCCTTGGTTTTTCCGAAAAATCTCCTATGAGAAAAATAGCTTATGCGTTTGCCAGCATCACTGTCGCCTCTTGTCTTGGATACTTTGCCGGAAAAGGTGCTTCCTACTTTAAGCCTCAAGAAGAGTCTTCTGACTTTGCCAGTAAATCCATAAAAACTAAATTCAAGTCATTGAAGCTTCGCCCACTTCCAACAAAGCCCGAAGCATTCGCTTCTTTGAAGTCTATGGCGGAGATCGAAAAGTTTTTAGTCCCTTATCACGAACGCGGTGATATGAAGTGGGATCCAGGATACTCCGTCTATATTCCAGCATTCGACAGTTACAACCGTCCTTACTTCCGCTATCACAATCGTGTGCAGAATGTTCCGGTGGCTAATGGCTTTCAAACTTTGCATCAAGGTGATTGGACTCACTACCCTATCAATCCGGGCATCATTGCTTCGCTCTATGATAAAAAAAAGCAGGATCTTATTTACAACTCCCAGCAAGATATTTTGTGGGATCCTAAAATGGCTGTCTTCGATGCCGACGACACGATGTACACCGTTCTGCGTTTTAAAACTTCAACTGTTGGCAAAGATACTTCCTACGTGATGTTGTACTCCAAGGACAAGGGGCTTAATTGGAAAGCCCTTCCACTTGCTGGTACGGCAAATACTCAATGTGTCTTTAAAAATCAGTTCTTCAGCAAGTGCAAAGTTCCTGAGCTCTATGATTTAGAGAGACCTTATAGC
>JAGIAF010000099.1 GCA_017745015.1 Bdellovibrio sp.
GTTTAGAGGTTGCTGGCATCAAGTCGCGAGAGCCTAAAATTTCAGAATATGTTTGTTTATCTTCGGCTTGCTCCACCATATCGATTAAAGCAAACATGATGTCATGAGTGATTTTAGGATACTGATTGTAGAAGTCCTGACGAACACAGAATGGATCATTAGGAATAGGTGCACTCATCCAGATAATGCGCATTTTTGATTTTTTTGTACCAAGCTTTACCCATGCACCTTGCGTACCCTTTTCGTCGTCGCTGTAAACTGCGGCGGCCTGGACCTCGCCATCCTCCAATTTTTTAACAGAAGCTTGGTGATTGCCAGTGAATGTGACTTTAAGGTCCTTGTCCGAAAGACCTTTCTTTCTTAAAGCAACTTGTGGGTACAAATAGCCCGAAGAGGACTTTTCATCTACGAAGGCGATTTTTTTGCCTTTTAGATCTTCTAGTTTCTTAATTTTGGAATCTGCCGGAACGATGATCGCTGAATAATAGTAAGGTTGATTCCAGACCATTTTCAAAAGAACTTTGGCTTGAGCCTGTTGCTCAGCAAGAACATAAGTCGACGAAGAGAAAAACGCGAAGTCGATTTTTTTCGACTTCATAGCTTCAACCAGGCCCGCATAGTTCTTTGAGATGTACATATTAACTGGAACATTAAGACGCCCCTGAAGGTCTTTCGCCAAGGCCAAACTCTGCTCGCGTTGCTTTTCGGGATTACCACCAGGAATCAATCCAATGGTAATCTGCGAAGGCCCTTTGTCGTTAGAAGTTGTTTCTGCCTTTACGTTGACCGCAGTAGCTGAAATCAAACATGCAATTAACAAAGAGATTCGTTTACCGAAAAATGAGTTCAAAAGGCCTCCATGGAAGGTAATGCTTCGACTGATGATGACTCATTTCTTGTGTTTTTCAAAGCAAGAACGAAAGCCTCAGCCGCATCACTCTCGGTAATGCATGGAATATTATAGTCCGTGCAAGCTCGACGAATGTCGAAGCTCGCCTCGATAGCACGACGACCTGATGTCGTATTGATCACAAACGCCACTTCACCAGAACGGATCTTATCCACGCAGTGAGGACGGCCTTCATCGACCTTCTTGAGAGACAAACAGTTAACGCCTTTGTCATTGAAGAAAGAGGCCGTTCCTGTTGTCGCAGAAACTCCGTACCCCATGCGCTGCAATTCGCGAGCGAGCGGTAACATCATGTCTTTGTCTTTATCTCGAAGCGAGAAGAAAACTTGGCCCGTCTTAGGAAGTCTTATGTTACTTGAAAGGAAGGCTTTAGCTAAGGCCTCGGAATAATCTTTTCCTCTGCCCATGCTCTCCCCGGTTGATTTCATCTCGGGACCAAGAAGCGAGTCAGATTCAGGGAACTTCTTGAATGGGAACACAACGCCTTTAACGGAAACTGCTTTCGTGTCTCTCCAGTTCAATTTTGAAAGCTGCAATTGTTTTGCAGTTTTACCGAGCATCGCTGCCACACCCAAATCGATCAATGGAATGCCCGTAGCTTTAGCAACGAATGGAACCGAACGAGAGCTGCGTGGATTTGCTTCCAACATATAGACAATATCGTTCTTCACAGCCAACTGTAAGTTCAAGTGGCCGACAACACCGATGCGGTTCGCAAGCTCAATACTCAACTGTTCGATACGTTCACACGTCTCAGGCTTCAAACGCTGCGGAGGAAGAACGCCCATGGAATCGCCAGAATGAACACCCGCAGCTTCGATATGCTCAACCACGCCGCCAATCAATGTCCAATCAGAGCCGCGAATCAAATCGACATCCACTTCAAGTGCCCCAGCCAAGAACTGATCCATCAGGCAGGGCTTATCCGTTGAGATATAATCACCATGTCTTTGGAAATAAGAAAGAAGCTCATCGCGGTTTTCGATGACCTCCATACGACGACCACCCAAAACATAGCTTGGACGGCAGATCATTGGATAGCCTACGTTCTTTTCACAAAGCAAAGCTTCTTCAAGAGAGCTCGCCATTGCTGAGTTTGGAATAGCGAAGTTGAGTTCGCGGCAGATTTTTGAGAACAAACCACGATCTTCCGCCAAATCGATAGTTTCCAATGAAGAACCCATCAATTGATAACCCGCTTTAACCAGCTCAGGAGCGATATTGATCGGCGTCTGCCCCCCCAATTGCGCCACGAAACCACGGGGCTTCATGAAGCGCATGATCTCAATCAGGCTCTCCGCTGTCAGTGCCTCGAAGAACAATACATCTGACGTATCGTAATCTGTAGAGACCGTTTCTGGATTTGAGTTCACCATCACGACCTTGCAGCCATTCTTTTGGAAGGCTTTCACACCGCGCACACAGCTATAGTCAAACTCGATACCTTGACCAATGCGATTGGGCCCAGAACCAATGATCACCACAGCATCTTTGGCATTAGCTACAGAGGATTCCATTGGCCAATAAGATGAATAGAAATAGGGAGTTGAAGATTCAAATTCCCCAGCACAAGTATCCACCTGTTGATAACGAGGATACATTTGATTCTTTTCACGAATCGTGCGAATGAAGATTTCATTCTGTCCAAGAAGCGCGCCCAAGCGCGCGTCCGTGAAACCTTTGCGTTTCGCCGCTAGCATCAAATCAAGATTGCCTTCAGCAAATTCCGCCTTAAATTTCTTTTCGAATTTAATCAGGCCGTCGATTTGCTCCAAGAAATAAGGATTAATACCTGTTAATTCTTCGATATCGGCAACAGTTTTACCATCGCGGAACGCCTGGAAAAGATGATAGATACGTTGGCTGTTTGGATAAGAGATTTTTTCGGTCTCAAGCACAACTTCTGGAATCGCTTGGGGATGCATTTCCAAACTTGAAAGAGCTTTCATCAAAGACTCTTGCAGAGTACGACCGATACTCATGACTTCACCGACACTCTTCATTTGTGTCGTGAGGGTATCTTTAGAACCTTGGAATTTTTCAAAAGCAAAGCGAGGGATCTTAGTTACGACATAGTCCAACGCCGGTTCGTAACAAGAAGGTGTCACTTGCGTGATATCGTTTTTAAGCTCTTCAAGGCTGTAGCCAATAGAAAGAAGTGCTGCGATTTTCGCAATCGGGAATCCTGTTGCTTTACTTGCAAGTGCAGAAGAACGGCTCACACGTGGATTCATTTCAATCACTACACGCTCACGAGTCGTCGGGTGAACTGCAAACTGAATGTTCGCCCCCCCCGTTTGAATACCTACCTCGTTGATGATCTTGCAGGCTTCGTCACGCATCGATTGGTATTCGCGGTCGCTCAACGTTTGCTGAGGGGCTACCGTAATGCTGTCACCCGTATGCACACCGCAAGGATCCAGGTTTTCGATACTACAAACCACCACGAAAGAGCCGCGATAATCGCGCATCACTTCAAGTTCATACTCTTTCCAACCCAAGATACTTTCTTCAACAAGAACCTCTGACGTCGGGCTTTCATGCAAAGCCCCTACAAGCATCTTTTTGTATTCCTCAGGAGAATAAGCTATACCACCACCGCCACCACCAAGAGTGTAGTTTGGGCGAAGAATCATCGGGTATCCTAAGTCATCAGCAATCTGTAAACCATGTTCGAAGGTACGAACTAAATGACTTTTTGGATAACGAGCGCCGATTTTATCCAGAAGTCCACGGAAGATCTCGCGATCCTCTCCGGCTTTAATTACTTGCGGAGTCGCACCTAGCAGCTGCACTTTATATTTTTGCAAAATACCTTTGCCATGAAGATCCAAGGCTAAGTTCAAAGCAGTTTGACCGCCCAATGTCGGGATGACAGCGTCGGGCATTTCTTTAGCGATGATTTTTTCAAGATAGTCGACCTTTAAAGGTTCAACATAAACGCGAGTGGCGATTTCAGGATCCGTCATGATTGTCGCCGGATTGGAATTCACAAGAATAACTTCCAATCCTTCCTTCATCAGCGCCTTACAGGCTTGAGTGCCGGAGTAATCAAACTCACAGGCTTGTCCAATCACGATGGGGCCAGATCCAATAATCAAAACCTTCTTAATGTCGGACTTACGCGGCACTTTTCCCCCTACTCAAAAAAGATTCCTACAATGAGGTCACAAAAAAACTCCGGCATAGGCCGGAGCATACAAAACCAAATAATACTCCGGCAGCGCCGGAGTGCCAGCCAGTCTATATGCCGAGCTTACCCTCGTTGGAGTAAATCATCTCTGGCCTTACATGCTTGTACTGTTCGAACTTGTATCTCATCTTGATCAGACGAAGCATCATCACGTCTGGATCCAAGTCCGGATCTTTGCGGTGACGTTTCACTTCGCTCAAAATGAACTTCTTCGCACTTTCAGGGTGGAAGCAAAAACCGCGAGTGAAAATGAACGAATCACCAGCTGGGATCAAACGCACTTCGAAAAGCTCATCGGGATCAAAACCGAAAACGTACGGAGACTGTTTTACGATGAGCTTTTTATTAGCCATCAAGTCTTTGATATACACGTCGCCATTTTTGATTTTGATAAATTCAAAAATAGAGTGACGGTGCTTTTTTAAAATTTCGATCAGATCTGTTTCTTCTGGAGTGAAACGCAATTCACGAACCAAGTGACAAGCTTCCAATGGCGTTTGACCGAAACCTTTTAGTTCGCGAGTGAAGAAGTACCAATCATAAAACTGAGCCATGCGAGATTCAAAGTGCTCAGAGTTCTCGTCCAATGTTCCCGCGTTTTCAAAGAATTCCTTCTTTGCCATCGCTAATTCATCTTTGAAAGCTTCGCTTACAAAATGATTCAGAATCTTTTCGATTAATTTTTCAAATTCGTTCATATCATCCGCTCTACAAAATAGCTAAATAAGCCCGAAGCCTCATGAGGCCCAGGACAACTTTCCGGATGATATTGTATTCCCAAACACTTTCTTTTTTCACTATAAAAACCTGCCACAGTGCCATCATTTAGATTGATATGAGTGACTTTAACGTCCTCTGGCAAAGTTGCAGCGTCCACGGCATAACCATGGTTCTGGCTGGTCATATAAATTTGGTTCAAAATCGAGTCTTGGATGGGATGATTGCTGCCGCGATGGCCAAACTTCATCTTATAAGTTTTAGCCCCCAAGGCTAGGCCCAATACTTGATGGCCCATGCAGATCCCAAAGATCGGCTTCACGCCCAAGAGCTCTTTGACAGTCCCAACTGCCACTTTAACATCACCCGGATCACCAGGACCGTTAGTCAGCATAATCCCATCGGGATTGTACTCCATAATTGCTTGAACGGAGGAACGGCTGTTGAAGATCTTAACTTCTGAGCATCTGTGCTCAAGTTCGCGGAGGATATTTTCCTTACTGCCAAAATCCAAAACGGCAATACGAGGCCCTACCATATTATCGCCCTTACGAACTTCTGGTTCAGAGCGCGATGTCAAATAAACCCAGTCTTTATCCATGGTCTTTTTGTTGGCAATCAAAGCTTCTGCTTTCTGACGAGCCTCAGCTTCTGTATCTGCCTGAACCAAAGCTCCCCATGGAGTACCGCCCTTACGCAGACGCAAAACCAGATGGCGCGTGTCGAGTTCAGTTAAAAGAGGAATTTTATTTTCTAGAAGACGGGTCTTCCATGCACAGTCGCGCTCAGTATCTTGGATCTCTAGACAAATGAAGCCTTCAATCCATAGGCGGCGCGACTCCCACACTTCATTTTCCACTCCGTAGTTGCCTTGCATCGGCGCCGTCATCACCACGATCTGTGAAAAATAAGAAGGATCCGTGGCAATTTCTTCATAACCAGAGTGAGACGTGTTGAATACAACTTCGCCAGCTCGCTCTTCACCACCATACCAAGCGCCCTGATAAATTTCTCCGGACTCTAGAACAAGCCAACCCTTCATAATTCTCCCTCTGACAAAACTTCATGCAACAACGCCTGACGAATCAAAACACCATTGCTGACTTGATCTAAAACTTGGCAACGCGAATCGAGCAAGACCTCGCCATCCATCTCCGTGCCTTGATTGATCGGTCCCGGATGAAGAATCAAAGACTTCATGGAAAGTGCTTTCAAATTCTGCACGGTAAATCCGTACTGATCACGATACTCTTCAAGAGAGTACTTCGCCGCATGACGTTCCAATTGCACTCGCAACGTCATCGCAACAGTGGCCCACTTCAAACCTTCTTGCAAAGTTTCAAAGACTTTAACTGTTGGAGCCACCGGCAAGAACTCCACCGGTCCACACAATGCCACTTCATAGTTCAACTTCTGTGCGAGCTCCAAGTGAGAAGCCGCAACTCGACTATGACGAATGTCTCCGACAATAAGCACTCTTTGACCTTCACAAGTCCCCAGATGCTTGCGAATTGTGTAAGCATCAAGCAAAGCTTGCGTTGGATGACCTTGTTTTCCCCAGCCCGCATTGAGGACCGGGCAAGAAATTTTCTCTGCGATGTCGTAAAGATCCAAATCCTCACCGGCGCGAATCACCACAAAAGCAGGCTTCATCGCGGCAACATTCAAAACTGTATCTTCAAGAGTTTCGCCTTTTTCTAGGCTAGATCCAGATTTTCCATCAAGCAAAAGTGGATAAACTCCCAAGCGCGCGCAGGCTGTTTCAAAACTCATTCGAGTGCGCGTGCTAGCTTCGAAAAATAAAAGGGCTCCGGTTTTGCCGAAGCCCTTAGAAGTTAATGATGAATTTGAAGCCAACTGGTCTGCTAAAGAGAATAGGAAATTGATTTTTGTTTTTTCAAGGGAACGCAGATCAAGAATGGATTTTTCAGTTCTAGACGACGACATCTAGAAGAACAGCCTAAGAGGCGATGTCGTATCTGTCAATGCACGGAAGAAAAAACGCGGTTCCAACGCACTGTAGGATAACGGTCTCCGCCCCACTTCGTTTGCCAATCAAGGGAAAGCCAGATCAAAAATACTTTACCCGCAATCTGATCTGTAGGAACCGTGCCCCAATAGCGCGAGTCGTCACTTGCATCGCGGTTGTCGCCAAGAATGAAAACTTCTCCTGGCGGAACAACAATGGGACCAAAATCTTTGTCTTCCGTCTGTTTTTGAAAAATCACACGCCAAGCAGAGTCTTTGCTCTTTTCTGTGTAAATATCAAACAACTCAGGATTGGGGTTGTCGCCAATTTCACCAGCAACCTTTTCGTATTGCAAAGGCACTTCATTCAGAATCACGCGACCATCTTTGATTTGAATGCGATCCCCTGGCAATCCGATCACACGCTTCACATAAGAAATCATCGGCAATTTAGGATAAGTAAATACAACTAGGTCACCACGAGATGGCTCTGTAACGTCAATTTTCTTTTGTGTGAATGGAATTTGAAAACCGTAAGCCAATCGCGAAGAGAAGATAAAATCGCCCGGCTTAAGAGTAGGCTGCATAGAGCCCGTGGGAACTTTGTAAGCGGTAACAAGGTAGCTGCGCACAAAAAGTGCGAAAACAACCGCGATCACCAATGTAGTTAAGTATTCCCGCCAACGAGTCATAAAGAAATCTTAACCAAAGATTGGGACCGCGGAAAGTTAAAATATGCGCGACTTAGTAAAGATCGCGAGAGTCTTGGTCGTCTTGGTAAACCGGACCAGAAGTATCACCAGTGCTCTCTTTGTAGATAACAGCGCGAGTGTTGTTCAAAGAGGGGTGGAATACTTGAACTACGCAACCGCTGTTTTCAGCGCCTGGAGTCCAGATAACTTTAGCTTCGAAGCTTTGTGTGAAAGTATTTGAAGCTGCATCGTAAGAAGACTCAAGCAAGTTTGTTTTAATAACTTGGCATTTGAAGCCCGCAACTTGGTCAATCACGGCTGCTTTTGGAGCGACTGTTTGACCAACGTTTTTAACAACCACACGCAAAGAAATAACACCATCTTGGTTAGAAGCTTGAACCGCTTCCACGTAAGTAGCTTTGTCATCAAGATTTGTATAATTAGTGCTGTAAGCAAATGCAGAACCAGCCATCAAAAGAGTCACAACGAAAGAAACCATTTTCATGATTCACTCCAAAATAAGTGGGTTAATAGATGCCTCTACATAGCATAGAACCCCCACAAACTCAGTGCACAGCGTTATGGGCTGTAATTTCCTCAGGCAATTTTATCAAATGTTAAAATAATTTGATAAAATTCCCGTTACTTTTCAAGTAGTTAAGAATCAGACTCAGATCCTAGTGTAGGACTTCGAAGAGGCGATTCCATCGCATTTGCGCGGGATCGCACATGAAACTCATCGTAGGCAGAGTGTTCTCGCAGGATAGCCAGATCACCCATGCGCGACCGACAATATAATCATTTTTTACGAAGCCCCAAAAACGAGAGTCGCTGGATTGATCGCGATTGTCGCCCATGAAGAAATACTGACCTTCGGGAACTTTGAAAACTTGCACGTTGGCTTCATCATCAAATTTGAAATCCATAAAACGGATCACATGAGGAGCGCCATCGATAGCTTCTTTGTAATAGGTGAAGCCTTTTTCTGGATTGGAGAATTCGAACGGCTCCAAAGGCCACTCTTGCCCATTCAAGGTGATGCGACCGTTTTTTACCTCAATCTCATCTCCCGGCAAACCAATCAGACGTTTTATGTAATAGACTTCAGGGTTTTCAGGGTATTTGAAAACCACGATCTCCCCGCGTTGTGGTTTTCTCCATTGCGCGAGCCATTTATCACTGAATGGAATATGCAAACCGTAGGAGAATTTCTTTACGAGAATATGATCGTGAATCAGAAGATTGGGAATCATACTTCCCGACGGAATCACGAAGGGCTCAAAGACAGCCCAGCGTAAACCCATCACGAGCAAGATAGGAAAAAGGAACGTTAGAATCGCCTGATTCCACGTTCCTTTTAGATTTTTTTGCTCTGATGATTGATTCATTAATTTACTGGATGGAAGAAGCGAGTCCAACGAATCGTTAATGGATTGCACAAGAATGGAAGAGCTGGAATCGTCTCTTCACATGACAACCATACGAACATCGCGCGGCCCAAGATGTTTTGTTTCGGCAAGAAGCCCCATACACGACTGTCCATTGAGTTCATGCGGTTATCACCCATAACAAACAAATGATCATCAGGAACTACAACAGGACCAAAAGTTTCGTAGAAGTCGCCTTTGCGAAGAAGAATTGCGTGGTCTTTTCCATCGCCGCCTTCTTTACCTGGAGGCAAAGCTTCCCAAAACTCTACGTAGTTGTTTTTTGCATCGTTCACATTGCCATCGCGTGTGAAGTCAGCGTCACGCAACCAGTTGAAGTCGTCCATGTTAGCAGGAACTTTCTTTTCAACTGGTTTGTCGTTTACGTACAATGTGCCGTTTTCATAATAGATCTTATCGCCCGGCTCACCGATCACGCGTTTGATGAAAAATGTGCTCATATCGCGAGGATATTTGAACACGATCACTTCGCCACGTTTTGGTTCGCTGAATTTTACCAACCAGCTTTCGCTGAATGGAACGCGCAAACCATACGTCAATTTGTTCACGAAGATATGGTCGTGAATCAACAGTGACGGAAGCATAGATCCAGATGGGATTACGTAAGCTTCAACGAAGCCCCAACGAATGAACAAAGCGATGAATACAGCCAAGAACAAAGAGCCCCAACCCTCTGTCCAAAAATGCTTCGTTCTCCAGTCCCACGGTGGTGGTTTCGGTCCTTGGTGTTTAGCCATGATGCTAGTCCTCTACTTTCAAGATTGCCAAGAATGCTTCCTGAGGGACGTCGACTGAGCCGACCGCCTTCATACGCTTCTTACCCTCTTTTTGTTTCTCTAAAAGCTTACGTTTACGAGAGATGTCACCGCCATAACACTTGGCTGTAACGTCTTTTCTGATCGCACCTTGAGTTTCACGGGCGATGATTTTTGAACCGATCGCCGCTTGAATATTAATTTGGAACTGCTGACGAGGGATAAGTTCTTTCATCTTCTCAGTCAGTTTGCGACCACGAGTCACTGCTTTTGATCTGTGAACGATCAATGACAAAGCATCGATCGGCTCACCGTTGATCAAGATATCCAATTTTACCAGGTCTGATTCTTCAAAGCCGATGAATTCGTATTCCAAAGATGCGTACCCTTTAGAAATCGATTTCAAACGGTCATAGAAATCCATAACCATTTCATTCATTGGAAGTTTGTACTCGATGATAACTTTCTTCTCGTTCACGTACTCCATTTTAAGCTGAGCGCCGCGCTTGTCTTCGCAAAGCTTCAAAATGCCGCCGATATATTCGGTCGGAGTATGCAACGTCACCTTCACGTAAGGCTCTTCAAATTTTGCAATTTTAGATTCATCCGGCATGCCTGATGGATTTTCCAACATCATCACAGTACCGTCAGTTTGAGTGATTTGGTAAACAACTGTCGGAGCTGTCGTGATCAAATCAAGATTGAACTCACGCTCCAAACGTTCTTGAACGATCTCCATGTGAAGAAGGCCCAAGAAACCGCAACGGTAACCGAAGCCCAACGCCGCTGACTTCTCAACTTCATAAGACAAAGAAGAGTCATTCAAACAAAGCTTATCAAGAGCGTCTTTCAAGCTTTCGTATTCAGAGGCTACGACTGGGAAGATACCCGCAAATACCATCGGCTTGATTCTTTGGAAACCTGCCAACGGCTCTGCAGCCGGGTGTTTTGCGCCCGTCACAGTATCACCGACTTTTACGTCACGGATATCTTTGATACCGCAGATGATAAAGCCCACTTCGCCGGCTTCAAGAGTGTCTTGAGGAGCTGGGAATGGTTTGTATTTACCCATACGCAAAACTTCATAGTCACGATCCGTGGCCATGAATTTGATTTTATCGCCTTTTTTGATTGTGCCATCGACCATACGAACCAGGACGACAACGCCTTGGTAA
>JAGIAF010000009.1 GCA_017745015.1 Bdellovibrio sp.
GTGGTTTGAACTCTTAGATGCGTCTATGGATTTTTTCATCAACATCGCCTTATCGGTCGGCAAATGACTGTCGGTTTCAGGGTGATCGCCGCTGGCAGAAACGCCACCGTGACGTTCCGTAACGCCACTTGTGCTGCTGGCTTCTTTTTTCACGCGAACATGGTTGATCACATCTTTTACGCCGGAGCATTTTTCTGCCAAATCTTCTGCCATGTGTTTCATGCGGCGTTCGGTGACTGTGCCGGTAAGAGTGACTTCTCCGTTTTTGACTTCAATTTCAATGTCGCTGGCATCAATGCGCGCATGGCGAGTCAGAGCTTCCGACACATCTTCTTTAATTCGGTCATCAGAACGGCTGTATCCTTTTGGTCCGCGACCGGCAAAAGAGACGCGAGCATCTTGTCCGGCGACGAAGTGTTCGTCGTGGCCTGAGTAATCCGGATAGTCTGAGCCGTAAGAACTGTAGGAGCTTGATGAGAAGTCCGCGCCGATATCGCGGTTGTATTCACGAGGCTCATTGCGGTTCCAGCGTTCCGTTTCATAACTGTCTCCAAATCTTTCGCGAGCACGTTCACGACGACCGAAACTCATTCCTTCATAGGAGGAATCATCTCTTTCAGTGCGCCAGCGTTCGGGTTCTTCATTGCGATAGCGTGCAGAAGTGCCTCGTTCTAAGGTGCGCTCGTCATAGTCTGAAGCTGATGAAGATTCATCGCGATAGCCGGATCTTTCATCCATGGGATCGCGCTCATACCAATCTCTGCGTCTTCGGTTTGATTGTCCTCGATAAGGGCTTGTCATAAATCCTCCGTGAATTTTGCTTAGAGAATTCAGGATGGAGGAAAATCGAAGGGGAGCCTATGAGAACTGGGGGAGTATTTCAGAAAACAGAAGGGGACTTTTGGCAAAGTCCCCTGGATGTGATTTTACAATTTTAGTGGCGGATCATTTTGCAGAATACTGCAGAGGACATTCCGTAAGTCGTGTCGGCTGTTCTGCCGATGACAAACAGGTTCTTGTGGCTGGCATCCGTACGGTGCCAGTAGCGAATGTCTATGGTGTCATAGAGATGTGCAACTTCAACGTGATCTTCTGTGACTTTCGCGGGAGTTCCAGTTGAACCCGCTTTTGCAAATGCCGCTTTCATTTCTTCAGCAGACATTTCTGCGTAGGGATCTTCTCCATAGAAGAAACTGAACATACCGCTGACATTTAACTCACCAGCCGTTTTGTCAAAAACGAATCCACCATGATGAGCGAAGTTGGGATTGTATTGAGGATTTAAGTGAAAGCATTTACCGCTGAAGCCCGTTAGGTCGTCATTTGCAAAACCGCCAACGCCGTCTTTGTAGCCAGCGATGACATTCAGCATAGGCTCAGAGCAAGGATTGCCATCACAAAGTTCTGTCGGCTCAGGTACAGGAGCTTGTTGCTGTTGTGAGCTCGCTGACGCGGTTGTAGTGAAAGCTGCAAGGACGGTGATCAAAGATGTAAATAGCTGTCTCATAGTGCCTCCATGGCCCTATAGAAAAGCATTTCAATCTGTCGGAGAGTGGTCAAAGGGTGCCCATAAGGGACTCCGCGAATTGGCACATAGTCTGGGCAAAGTTTTCCCCTGTGAGAGGAAGAGCTGGCGCAAGGTCAGGACAAAAAAAGGGGGCGATAAAATCGCCCCCTTTTGAGGAAAGACAATTTATTCAGCCTCTTCGAGGTAGGTGTAACCTGAAAGACCTTCTTCGTAGTGCTTGATAAGAAGTTTTGCTTCTTGTTTCGTGATCGAACCTTTTTGGATCGATTCTTCTGTCGCTTGACGAACGTTATCAACCATTTCAGAGCGGCCGTACTGAACGTAAGACAATACTTCAGTTACAGTGTCGCCTGGAACGTAGTGGTCAATTGTGTAACCAACGCCGTTCAAAGAGATATGAACCGCATCTGTATCACCGAACAAGTTGTGCAAGTCACCCAAGATCTCTTGGTAAGCGCCCGTCAAGAACACCCCCAAGTAGTATTGTTGGCCGTCTTCGTACTTGTGCAGGCGAATTGTATCTTTAGATTCACCAGATTCTGTATCGATGAATTTTTCAATCACACCGTCAGAGTCACAAGTCAAATCCGCCAATGTCGCCTCACGCGCAGGCTCTTCGCCTAAGCGGTGGATCGGCAATACTGGGAACAATTGTCCCACGGCCCAAGAATCTGGAAGAGATTGGAACAAAGAGAAGTTTGAATAATAAGTGTCGCACAATTCTTTAGAAAGTGCGGCAATGATGTCTTCAGTGTCCGGAACTGTTTTCGCCAGAAGCACCATTTTCGTCGCGATAGTGAAGTACATGGCCTCACACCATGCGCGTTGCTCAAGAGACAATACGCCGTAAGTGAAAAGCTGCAAAGTTTCGTTCTTAGATTGCTCAAGGTCATTGAAGCACTCGTTGATATTGTCTTTGTTCACCTTTTCAAAGATGTACTGCATGTCTTGCATGATCGAAGGATCAGTTTTAGTTGCAGGACGTGGTGGCTCAGAACGGTGAAGGTCGTTCATACCCAAAACGTTGAATACTAAAACCGAGTGATGGGCTACCAAGAAACGGCCCGATTCAGTCACGATATTTGGATGTGGGATGCCTTTTTCGTCGCACAGAGTTTGAACTGTAGAAACGATATCATTCGCGTATTCTTGTTCAGAATAGTTCACAGAGCTGTCGGAGTGGCCAGAACCGTCGTAGTCGATACCAAGACCGCCGCCCACGTCGAGATATTTTAGACCGGCGCCCATTTTGTGAAGTTCCACATAGAAGCGGATGCCTTCTTTTAAAGAAGATTTGATAGATTGAATCGCTGGAACTTGTGAACCGATGTGGTAGTGCATCAGTTCCAAGCAATCAAGCATGCCTTCAGCTCTCAAGTACTCTACGCCATCCACGATTTCAGATGCCGTCAAACCGAACTTAGAACGAGCACCTGAAGAATCAACCCATTTACCTGCGCCTTGAGTGTTCAATTTTGCGCGGAAACCGATTTTTGGACGAGTGTTGAATTTCTTCGCCACTTCCACGATCATTTTCAATTCTTCTTTACGATCCACAACGATGATGGTGTTGCGGCCGAGCTTTTGAGAAAGAATCGCAGTTTCGATGTATTCAGCATCTTTGAAGCCATTACAGATGATCAGTGCGTTTTCAGTGTTCATCAACGCAAGAACCACAAGAAGTTCTGGTTTAGAACCGCACTCAAGACCCATGTTGAAGTCTTTGCCGTATTTTACAAGTTCTTGAACCAAGTGACGTTGTTGATTCACTTTGATTGGGTAGACGCCGTTGTAGTTACCTTTGTAACCATGATCAGCGAATGCTTTTTTAAAGCAGCCGTTCAAAAGTTCAACGCGTGATTTGATGATATCTGGGAATCTGATCATGATTGGAACGCGGATACCGCGGTCCAAAAGATCTTGAGTCAATTCGTGGAGGTCAACGGAAGGACCGTTGGCTCCCATCGGAGTAACAGACACTGTGCCTGTTGAGTTAATTCTGAAATAACCGTTGCCCCAGTTGTTGATACCGTAAAGCGCCGCGCTTTTTTCAGGACTCCAATTTGACATCTTCGTAGGCCCTCTGCTGTAAGCACTCCGGCTTCGCCGGAGTAGTTTAGCTCAGGCCCTCGAAAGAGAAGCCTAAGCTTTGATTATTAAGTTCAAAATCTTACCCGCTTTGTAGATCACTTTATCAGGATCTTTGCCAGCGAGTACTGCAGAAACACCAGGCACGGCTTTCGCCGCGGAAACAGCTTCTTGTTCAGAAGCCGCTACGCCAATTTCGATCGTGCCACGCATTTTGCCGTTTACTTGCACGCCGATTGTCACAGTGTCGTCAGCGCAAAGGGTACTATCATACATTGGCCACGGAGCCAAAGAGCAAAGTCCTTGGCCGCCCATTTTTTCCCACAATTCTTCTGCCATGTGAGGAGCAAATGGAGCCAGGATTTGAACAAGAGGTTTCAAAGCCAATTCAGAACGGCATTCGGTCTTGTAAAGCTCATTTACCAAGATCATCATGGCGCTGATTGCAGTGTTAAAGCTCATACCCTCAATGTCTTCTGTGACCTTTTTGATGGTTTTATGAACTAATTTCTCGATTTCTTTCGGCAAAGCCTCTTTTGTCGCCACGTATTGGCCGTCGTCATTAACAACCAAACGACTTACGCGGTCCAAGAAGCGTTTCACGCCATCGATACCGGTTGGAGACCACGCTTTGTCTTTGTCCAAAGGGCCCATGAAGCTTACGAAAGTTCTGACCGCGTCCGCGCCGTGAGTTTGGCCAATATCCAAGGCCGGGATCACGTTTCCGCGGGATTTCGACATTTTTTCACCATCTGGTCCCAAAACCATGCCTTGGTGTGCAAGTTTTTTGAATGGCTCGTTATGAGTAACTAAACCGCAGTCAAAAAGAACCTTCATCCAGAAGCGCGAGTACAACAAGTGACCTACTGTGTGCTCTGGGCCGCCGATATAAAGATCCACTGGCATCCAGTATTTCTCAGCCTCAGGAGAGAATGGAGCTTGGTCATTTTTTGGATCGATATAGCGTAAGAAGTACCAAGAAGAACCTGCAGCACCTGGCATAGTGTCAGTCTCACGACGACCACCATCGCCATAGCGAACCCAGTCATGGATTTTTGCAAGAGGAGCTTCGCCCGAATCAGAAGGCTCATAGTCTGCAACTTCAGGAAGCAACACAGGAAGTTCATTGTAAGGAACACCCATTTGTTTGCCACCAGCAAGATTAACAATTGGGAACGGCTCACCCCAATAGCGTTGGCGGCTGAACAACCAGTCGCGAAGTTTGTATTGAACTTCGCGCGTGCCCATTTTTTTATTTTCAAGGTGAGCAACCATTTTGCTGATGGCTTCAGTCTTGGAAAGGCCATTTAGGAAGTCCGAGTTTATAAGAGTGCCTTCACCTTCGAACGGTAAAGCATCGCCGCCTTCCAAAACACGTTTTACTGGAAGGTTGAACTTCGTCGCGAATTCAAAGTCGCGAGCATCATGACCAGGAACAGCCATGATTGCGCCTGTTCCGTAGTCCGTCAGAACGTAGTCAGCAATCCAGATCTCGATTTTTTCACCAGAGATTGGGTTGATGGCGTGTGCACCTGTGAATACGCCGGTTTTTTCAGTCGTCGCTTTTCTTTCAACTTCAGATTTACGAGATGTCGCTGCGATATAATCTTCAACAGCCGCGTGTTGTGGTTGCGAAGTGATTTTTTTAACAAGTGGATGCTCTGGGGCCATCACCATGAACGTCACACCAAATAAAGTGTCAGGGCGAGTCGTGAAGACTTCGAAGGAGCCGGAGTCGTCAGCAACTTTGAAAGTCACTCGCGCGCCTTCAGATTTTCCAATCCAATTGCGTTGCGCTTCTTTAGTACGTTCTGGCCAGTCGACATGATCAAGGTCATTCAAAAGACGTTCAGCGTAGTCTGTGATTTTAAGCATCCATTGCTTCATCGGAACGCGAATCACCGGGTGACCGCCACGCTCTGATTTGCCATCAATAACTTCATCATTCGCCAAAACTGTCTTTAGGGCAGGACACCAGTTCACTGGAACTTCTTTTTGGTAAGCAAGTCCACGCTCATAAAGTTTCAAGAAAATGAATTGAGTCCATTTATAGTATTCAGGCTCACAAGTAGAAATCTCGCGGTCCCAATCAAAACTAAAACCAAAAGATTGAAGCGTGTGACGGAAAGACTCAATAGCCTTGCGAGTTGTGATAGCTGGGTGAATTCCAGTTTGAATCGCATATTGCTCCGCCGGCAAACCAAACGCATCATAACCCATCGGGTGAAGTACGTTAAAACCCTTCGCGCGTTTGTAGCGCGAAATAATATCTGCCGGAGTATAAGAAGCCATATGCCCCACATGTAAACCTGATCCGGAAGGATACGGAAACATATCAAGCGCATAATACTTAGGCTTCGAAGAACTCATCTCAGCCTGAAACGCTTTCGCATCAGCCCATTTCTTCTGCCACTTCTTCTCAATTTCAGTAAAATTCAAACTCATAAAAAACTCCCAAAAAGACACTAACTTAAATATAGAAAATCCTAAGACATTTCAACGCATAACGCACCCACCATCCCCAAGACTCCAGACCTAACTATTCGAGAAATTTTCCCGTAGTTTTCCCAAATCCACTCCATTGCACTTAAAAAATTTCCCCTGTGAACTCTGTTCGGATCGCCCAGGATATGCTCCCCTGGATTGAGCGCGAGTTCCGCAAGCGAGCCCAGTACCGCCGTTAGTACCTAGGCTAAAATCGAGCGAGGACTGTCCGAGCGAGCAAGCCAGGGGAGCCTAGCCTGGACGAGCCGTACCGAGAACTAGTCAAAGGGGCAATTTTTTCCCCGTACGATTGAATGGTTTTTGGACTAAACAAAATGGACAAATTAACCGAAAAGTAGGTCAACGATACACTGGTATGTAGATGAGTTTTGAAACTGCAACGAAACATCCAAGAAGTCGTCGTATTCTCGTAATTGACGACGATAAAGACAGCTTAGAGATCTTGCTCGAGCCACTGCGTTGGGAAGGCTATGACGCCCGCGGAGTGACGACAGAGCAGGAAGCTCATAAGCTTATCGAGTCATGGATCCCCCATGTGGTGATCTTGGACTGGATGGCGCCATCTATGGCGGGTCTGCGAATGCTTAAAACCATCCGCGAGCGTCTTTCCCACGTGTCGTGCGTTTTCGTTTCTGAAAATGCAAGTACTGAAGCCATTATTGAAGCCTTAGACTCTGGTGCGGACGATTACATCGTAAAGCCCTTTGTTCCCCTTGAACTTTTGGCGCGCATCCGTTCCCAGCTTCGTATCCGCGATCTTCATGAACAGCTTCTTTTTGCCAATGAAAAGCTTAAAGAATTGGTGGATACAGATGACCTCACGGGTCTTTATAATATGCGTTCCCTGTATCAACGTTTGGACTTCGAGATGGAGCGTGCAAGACGCTTTAGTCGTGATGTCTGCGTCGTGATGATGGACATGGATTACTTTAAAACTGTGAATGACGGGCATGACCATTTGTTCGGAAGCTATGTCCTTTCGGAAGTGGGTAAAATCATCCGCGCTTGCACACGCAATATCGATATTCCAGCTCGTTACGGTGGTGACGAATTCTTGGTTGTGTTGACGGAAACGAATCACGAAGGTGCGATGCACTTTTGCGAGCGTTTGCGTGAAAACATCCAAAGAACCACGTTCCGCAACGGTGAAGACTCTAAGAAGCTTACGGCCTCTTTAGGCTTTGCGATCACGGTTCCTGGCGAGAATATCAGCGCTAAGGAAATGGTCCGTCGTGCCGACCATGCTCTTTATGAAGCAAAACGCGCTGGCCGCAATCAGGTTTGCTATTACAAACCCGAGGCGGGCAAGGTGGTGGAGATCAAGCCTCCTTCACAAAACCGTAAGAAAGCCGCCGGCTAATAATTCATTGACTGTGGGGCGGGGATTTACGAAAACCCTGTTATGGTCTCTGATATCACATCCTCAGAAAAGATTAGAAATCGCGCCGCATGGATCTCTGCCATTGCGAGCTTTTTGATTTTCGGAATGAAGGTCATCGCTTACAAGATGACGGGTTCGGCCGCAGTTCTTTCTGACGCGTTGGAGAGTATCGTCAATGTCGTGGCTGCGATTGTTGCCTTATTTGTAATTCGCTTTGCCTCACAACCTGCCGACCATGAGCATCCTTATGGCCACGGAAAAGCGGAATATTTCTCTGCGGCCTTCGAGGGCGGGATGATCTTTTTCGCCGCTCTGATGATCATTTATGAAAGCGTGAAAGCTCTTATTGAGCAAAGCCCTCCGCAAAAATTGGAGATCGGTATCTTGATCGTAGGTGGAGCCGCTTTGATCAACTTGCTCTTGGGTTTGTATCTAAAAAAAGTTGGCAAACATCATCACTCCGAAGCTTTGCAAGCCAGTGGTGCCCATGTGCTTTCTGATGTTCTGACAACGGCTGGAGTTATTGTTGGTTTGATTTTGGTTTTGTTCACCAAACTTCCTTGGGTGGATCCGGCTGTGGCGATTTTAGTCGGTTTGCAATTGGGTTGGTCGGGCTATCAAATCGTGCGGGAGTCCTTGGGCGGGTTGCTTGATGAAATCAGCGAAAAATCCCTCAGTGATTTGAGTGTGGCTCTTGAGAAGAACCGTCGCCCAGGCATTATCGACATCCACGAATTGCGTATCATTCGTTCGGGGCGCTTCCATCACGTTGACGCTCACATTGTGGTTCCGGAATACTGGGATGTGGCGACAGTTCATAGCGAAACTCAGGATTTTGAGCGCAAAGTGGTAGCCGATTATGTCTTTGACGGGGAGATCGCTTTCCACGTGGACCCTTGTAAAAAATCCTACTGTTCTGAGTGCGACATGCCGGATTGCCCTATTCGTTTGCATCCCTTTGCGGGAAGAGAACCGTTTACGGTGAAAAGCTTGACCGAGCATAAGCAAACAGACTAAGCAGTGGGGCATGACAGACGCTCCAATTTCCACTCGCAGACGCATTAATATCACGACCGATTTGCCACACCAAACAGAGTACACTTTGGCTTTGAATGGCAGATATTCGCACATCGCTTTTGACGAAGTTCGCGCACCGTTAAACAAAGGCAAATGGCGTTCAGATGTTTTCAAGCGTGATGCGAATTTGCCGATGGATTTGGAAGTGGGAACGGGTAACGGCACTCACTTCGCGCACTATGCACAGAAAAATCCACAGCGCATGGTTGTAGGTTTGGAATTGAAATACAAACCTTTGATTCAAACGATTCGTCGTGCTGACAATGCAGGCTGCACAAATGCGGCCGTGGCGCGTTTCCACGCTTTCAACTTGGCTGAACTTTTTGAGCCAGGTGAAATTGACAACGTCTTCATTCACTTCCCAGATCCTTGGACTTCTCCAAAGAAACCTAAAAATCGTTTTGTACAAAAATTGAATTTGGATTTGTTGTTTGAACTGCAAAAGCCAGGTTCGATCATCGAATTTAAAACAGATTCTTTGGTTTATTTTGAATGGGCGATGGAAGAGATCCAACAATCTAAGTACACGATCTTGTTCGAAACAAAAGATCTACACAACTCACCGATCAAAGCAGAAAACTTTGAAACGGCTTTTGAAAAGATCTTCTTGCGCGAAGGCATCAAAATCAACTTCGTGCGCTTGCAGAAACCTCACCAATAGGTCGTATCGACCGTAACGTCCCCAAGTACTTGCACCTGGCAGCTAATGCGGGTGCCTTGGGGGACGCCTTTACTTTCTCTCAAAAATGCCTCTGTCTCGTTTTCGGATGAGAGATTTTCACTTCCTTCAACGATTTGTACGCGACATTTGGCGCAAACGCCATCTCCACTACAACTAGAAGCCACAGGAAGCCCGCCGTTTAGTAGGGCCTCCATGAGATTTGCTCCTGTTTCCACGGGCAGGGGAGATCGGTTTTTCTTAAAAGAAATCAAAGGCATGGCTTATTGTAGCTGACGCAGTCCAAAACAAGCAAAGAACTAATGAATTGGGTCCTAATTGTGGTAGCCTAAATTTGGTATTTTCTGGACGAGGGTATTTATGTCTCAAGATCAAAAAGTTGAAAATGTGATTATTATTGGTTCGGGTCCTGCGGGATTGACGTCGGCTATTTACACAGGTCGTGCGAACCTTGAGCCTTTGATGATCGAAGGTGAAGAAGCTGGTGGTCAGTTGATGATCACTACTGAAGTTGAAAATTATCCTGGCTTCGAACACGGAGTTACAGGTCCTGATTTGATTGCTGTGATGAGAAAGCAAGCGGAGAGATTCGGTACACGCTTCATCACTCGCAATGTAACTAAAGTTGATTTCTCTCAACGCCCTTTCAAAGTTTGGATTGGCGAACAACTGCATTTGGCGAAATCCATCATCATCTCTACAGGTGCTTCTGCAAAATATTTGGGTTTGCCATCTGAAAGAACTTACATGAACCGCGGCGTTTCTGCCTGCGCGACATGTGACGGCGCCTTCTTCCGCAATCAAGAAATCATCGTAGTCGGTGGTGGTGATACGGCAATGGAAGAAGCTCAATTCCTAACTCGCTTTGCTTCTAAAGTTTATGTCGTTCACAGACGCGATCATTTCCGTGCATCTAAAATCATGGCGGAAAGAACGATGAAGAATCCAAAGATCCAAGTGATCTGGGATTCTGAAGTGACTGAAGTTATTGGTGACGGTAAATCTATGACGGGCGCAAAAGTTCACAACTTGAAAACGGGCGCAGTCACTGAAATGGCAGTAACAGGTTTGTTCATCGCCATCGGTCACAAACCAACGACGGATCTTTTCAAAGGTATCTTGGATATGAATGAAACTGGCTACTTGGTGACTCAACCAAATAGCACATACACAAATATCCCAGGCGTATTCGCAGCAGGTGACGTGCAAGACCACGTTTACCGTCAAGCGATTACAGCCGCAGGCACCGGTTGCATGGCTGCCATTGATGCCGAACGCTGGTTAGAAGAACAGTCTCATCACTAAGTTGGTGAAAATGGCCCATCCGACTTCGTTGTCGGGCTGGGTCCTCGCTCCGACGTGCTCGGAGCACGCCTGCGCTGCGGGGCCAACCCTCCGCCTTGCGGCTGAACCATTTTGACCAACTTAAAAGTTAGTTAGAGGAAGTACATGAAGGACAAAAGGATTAATACCAAGGATTTGGTTAATAAGATCGAGAAGATGACAAAGGCGCGCATTGCGAGCCAGGAAGTTGTTTCGTTGGATTCATTCCGTGAAGCAAAAAAGAAGCTCGATCCTAAAATCATTCTCGTCATCGAAGATGATGAAACTATGAGAATGGCGATGAAAAGGATTTTGGAATCTGAAGGTTACGTGACGAAGCTTGCTGCTGATGCCACTGAACTTTCAACTGTTCTTGATGATCACGCTGTTGATTTGATTTTGATGGACGTGGGCCTTCCTTGGGTGAGTGGTTTTGAACTTGCTCAACTTTTGAAGGAACACAAAGACCTTAAGAAAATTCCTTTGGTTTTCGTGTCAGGAAAAGCTTCTGAAGAGGATATGAAGAAAGCTTTCGAGATTGGCGCAGATGACTACATCAAGAAGCCTTTCGATGTCGAAAAGCTTAAAAAGACCGTTGAGACGCTTCTAAAGCTCAACACATAAGGCCTTCAATATAAAGAATTTTTTGAAAAACCCGCTTTCACCAAAAGCGGGTTTTTTTATTGCATAGTTAGCTCTGCGGAGGACGAAATGGCGTTTAAACAGAGATGGCTAGCACTTGCGCTTACACTTATTGTCTCTGTCGGTTTTATCGACAGTGGCCGCGCGCAGACCTCCCTGGAACAGTCGCTGGCTCAGGAGCATATGCTCTTGGCGGATCATGGATTTATCCCTTGGCAGTGGTTGAAGTCTTCCTGTGACGACTGCTCCATCATGTTACTGCCAACCCATGAAAAAGTGCGCACCGAAAAGGTTCGTCTTTTTATTCAAGGCCTTTCAGCTCACAAGAAAGATCTCCAAGCTCTCTATAAAATCCATGGTGCCGAGTACACAATGCTGGCGCAAATGGCGGTGGGAATTTTAGGTCGGGAAAGCCTTTTTGGTGAAAGCAATCGCTATCGTCTGAAAGAGGCGATGCCAGGTGGTGTGCATCTTCTGAAGGTTCTGCAAAGCTATCTGACGGGTAAGCCAGTGAATGAAAACAGCCGTGGTCTTACGCAGATTAAGTTTTTACCAGAGCTGATCACGCAGAATTACGATATTAATTCCGACAATCTTTCGGTGCCTGAGAATGCCGCTGTTGCGACGATGGGTTACTTGATTGAAGCCTTGGCGCAATTAAAACGTCGAGTTGTTTTGAATAAGCTCGATCACATCAATCCACAAAACTATGCGGATTATTTGCCGTACATTTACTTTGGTGGAACTCGCGCGATTATTAAGAAAACTGCGACACCTGAAAAGAACCTCTATGTCCAAGACATGAAAGTGTTCATGTCTTGGATTGAGGTGTATGAGCAGCCTCTAGGGCCTCAGACACTGGATACGCATTGAAATTGACTTGAAAGAGTCGTTTGCCCACATAGTCCTTCACATTGTGTCGAATTATTTGCTCACCTGAAAATTCATCCAGGGCTTGAAGGAACAAAGAAAAATCCTCGGGGCTCATTGGCAGCAACAGACTTTTATAGCTGCGGACTTCATTGGGAAGATCGAAAGCATGCAGGGCCTCTTGCAGGCTCTTTTCGTGAAACTTTCGTAAATTCAAGCTTCCTTTGCTGTCAGGTACTTTGAAAGTGGTGACTTTCGATGTCCAGATCTGTGGCGTGGCCGTTTGTTCAATCAGGCCAAGCTTGTTCAGAATAGTGAGGGCGTCCTCAATGCGCTTTTGTGAGACATCTAAAACCTTGGCAAATGATGGTGCGCTGTTTTCGACATCGTCGTAACTGAAGAGTGAAAGTAGGCGAGGCAGAAGAGGGTCTGAAATGAAATCATCAGAATCCGCGATAAGCTGAGAGTTATTGAGGGATCTAAGAATTTGCATCATTTTTTGACTGTACAATTGCTTTTCTTTAACCCCAGTGGCTTGAGAAAACTTAACTAAATAAAAGAAGTAGTTCTGTTCCTCTTTGCTTAAAAAGTGCTTACGTTGAATTGATTCGGTAACGGTCGGGGTCAGCTTCTTCTTGCCGACAATCATCATGCGTAAGAAAGACCGGCTTCGAAAATCCAGCTCTGCAGCCCAAGCTTCATAGGAGAAGCCCTTATCGAGATGCTTTCGATACTGATAATAGTCTTTCAGATAAAGTCCCAAATCCAAATAGTCAAAAACAACAGGTGCTTTCATGAATGTCGTCATAGTACCTCAATAACTATGCGATCAAATGCCCCATGACATGTCAATGGCCCTCTGAGTAGCGACAGCTACACAAGGGCCATCCTTTTGCGTTTCACGTTTAAAAGTTGAACATGCCTAATTAAACCATTGTTGATTTTAATCGTTTTGAGCCTGGGCTTCCCTTTGCATAAAGGAAAAGTACAAACGTGCTAGGTTGATTTCCGCACAGCGAGACGAATGAGCCTGGTTAACTTTATAAGGAGAATTTTATGAAAGTATCTAAAATCTTGTTCGGACTTGCTATCGCTTTTTCAGCTCAAGCTTTCGCTGGCCCAGGACAAGTAGGTTCTGCAACTCAGGAAGATGGCGTCTCTTGCCAAAAGCTGGCAGAAACAGTAAAAAATCTCGAGGCATTCAAACTCGAGATCATTCCTGGCTCTGAGCCGGAACGTAATGTTACTGAAACTATTAATTTTATTAATCAGTCCCTAATGGCTGATTGCAATTACAAATAGCTTTTGGTGAAAAAGGTGAAACAAAGGCCGCTTTTGCGGCCTTTGTTGTTTGTGGAGTTCGTGAACAATTGGTTCACTAGTTTGCGACTGTCATTCCCGTGATACATTTTGTATAAAGACTGGTTCCAGAGAATGGAACGCTGCCTGAGCGAGTCAGAGTCTTCGCCGTTTTATCAAACGTAAACTTCTCAATGCCATTTGCTAAGATCGTTGCGCCATTGGAGACATAGATCGCGCCGGTCGTTTCATCATAAGTCATAGCCGACACACCACGAAGCACTGATGGATTTTCATAAGCTTTCGTCGCACCACTGATCACACCGTTGGTTTCATCCACATCATAAGCATAGACGTAGTCCTGATTGGCCGTGCTGCTTGAGTACGCAACAAGTAAATATCCCGATCCTGGTGAAGTTGCTGGCGGAATATAAGCCATGGCAGTGGGATATGTTGTAATCGCAGGAGCCGCTACAGCTGAGCTGCAATCCGCAGAAGCAGAGTAGCCATTTGTATTGTTAATAAGAACAATGCGATTGTTGGGATTGGCCGAGGCGTGGGCAAAGATGTACTTGGAATTTGGTAAAGCAACGACGGCACTTATAAGTGAGTTGTTAGTTGCGCCACAGGTGCCACCTGTTGGAGCATTGATAAAGGAGCTTGCACCGACAGTGACTCGTCCTTTTCCAGAGGCCACTTTTTCTGCGGCCACAGATTTTGAAATCAACAAACCACCATCTGGAGTGCGCACCATATTGCGAACAACGTGAGTGTTGGTTGTGGTAAGGATGGTCGTATCATTCAACCAAGTTGCAAAGTCGCTGCCGCCGTTTTTCTTCACGAGATCAATACGACGAGTGAAAGTTGTGGAGTTCTCTACAAGCACCAAAACATTGTCGGCATCGTAATTCAAAACAGCTGCGGGACGATCCGTATTGTTGACGGTGTTATAGTCCATCACCACGGAATCGATATTTCCTGTGGAAAGATTGATGCGCGAAAGTGTGCGTGACGGTGTTTCTGAAGTTAGGCCACTTCCAACATAACAAGAGCCGGAGGTGACATAAAGAAATCGTCCTGATGAGGGATCGGTGCTTGAATCGTCGCCGCCTTCTTCGCAGGCTGTGAGACCAAGGGCTAGAAGGCTTATTGCCAAGATTCCAACGTACTTCAATGTACTCATGGTGAGAGCTCCTTACGTATTAAAAACGTACTAGAACGTGCTTCACACATGTTAACGGCGAGGTATTTCGGGAACTTTATTAAATTCTGTCAAGAAATGGTAAAACTAGCCTGCGCTCTTTCGAACAGCTTCTTGATACGCGACGTAGGCCTTGAGAAGAGCATCGAGTTTCAGAGTCATCTCCACATCCTGTTCGATGAACATCAAACGGCGTGGGTCTGTCATGTCTCCAACGATCTTTGCTCTGAAAAGAAGACGTGCTTTGGAAGGATCTTTTTCGTAAGGATTCACGATGATCAAATCAAATGGATGATTCAAGAAATCGTGTGGAATTTCGTTTTCTAACTGTGTACCACTCAAAGAGATGTCTTTTGAATAGGTGCGGAAAGATTTGTACTTGGAGACCAACACCACTTCGATTTTGAAGTTGTGTCGAGTTGCTCCACGGCGATCAGCATCTTCTGTTTTGGAGTCTGCTTCTTTGGAGTCGTAAGTTTTCTTTTTCGGCATCGCCTTCATCTTGCGAATTTTAGAAAGATCTAAGTCATCGCCAGTGAAGTCTTGATGATAATAACCAAAGTCTTGTGCGCGCACGGGGCCGGAGCCAGCTACAACAGTAGTGTAGTTGGGATCGGTTTGCGAAGAGGTATCAGGAGCATTTAAAATCGCGGTATTTTCGTCATCTCCCTCTGCGGAAGGAGGCGCTGGAACTGCGGTCTTAGTGACTTCCATGGGCTTTGGTGGCTGCGTGATTACAAAGGTGGTCTGATCTGATTTTAAGAAATCACGGATGCAAGTCCACTCCGCCCAACCGGGAGTCCAAACAAAGTAGCGGACATGATCTTTTTTCTTCAATGATAAAAGAAAGACCTGCGCCTGCACGACAGACATCGCTTTAGATTGAACTTTCTTTTCAGCATCATAAAAGAGCCAGACTTTGCCTTTAGTTTTCATAAACTCCAACAATTAAGGAGTTTATCGGATTTTGGCAGAGAGACTTAACACCCCAACCATCGGATGGGGTGTCTCATTTTGACCTACGCGCGGATACAAGCAGCGATATGGTTCGCAGCTTTGTTTTCAAGAGGTGGAACGATCTTTTTGCAATCTTCAATCGCAATCGGGCAACGTGGGTGGAAATGGCAACCAGTTGGCGGATTGATTGGAGATGGTACGTCACCAGTCAAGATGATGCGCTCTTCTTTACGGCGCGGATCTGGAACTGGAATCGCCGACATCAAAGCTTTTGTGTATGGGTGCTTAGGGTTGCGATAAAGCTCTTCAGCTTCCGCCATCTCAACGATTTTACCCAAGTACATCACAGCCACTTTTGTTGAAACGTGTTCAACGACTTTCAAGTCATGGGCGATGAAGATGTAAGTCAGACCCAGCTTCTGTTGAAGTTCCATCAACAAGTTCACAACTTGCGCTTGGATGGATACGTCAAGAGCAGATACCGGCTCGTCACACACGATCAATTCAGGGTTCACAGCCAAGGCGCGGGCGATACCCACACGTTGACGTTGACCGCCTGAGAACTCATGCGGATAGCGGTTCAAGTGCTCACGACGAAGACCCACAAGGTCGATCAATTCGTGAATACGATCTTGGCGATCTTTTTCAGAAGAGAAAAGATTGTGAATGATAAGCGGTTCTTCAAGGATCGCACCAATTGTCATGCGCGGATTCAAAGATGCAAACGGATCTTGGAAGATGATCTGCATTTTTTTGCGCATTTCGCGAAGTTCTTCGCCTTCGATGTGCGTGATATCTTTACCGTTGTAAATGATGTTGCCAGAAGTTGTGTCGTGAAGACGGATCAAGCAACGGCCCAATGTAGATTTACCGCAACCAGATTCGCCCACAAGACCCAAAGTCTCGCCACGTTTCAATTCGAAAGACACGCCAGAAACGGCTTTAACGCTAGCAACTTCACGGCTCAAAATACCGCCGTGAATTGGGAAACGCTTAACTAGGTTTTCAACTTTCAACAGAGGAGTGCTCATTCTTATTTAACCTCTTCAGTCAAAGGGTGATGGCAGGCAACTTTACGGATGCCACGGAAGTTTTCCAATTGAGGATAGATCTTACGGCAATCATCTTGAGCGTAAGGGCAGCGTTCAGCGAAGCGGCAGCCTTCCGGAAGATTGTAAAGACTTGGAACCATACCTTTGATCGTTTTCAATTGCTCAAGTTTGTGACCTGTTTCGAAGTGAGGAATCGAATCAAGCAAGCCACGAGTATATGGATGTTTAGGACGATAGAAGATGTCTTCTACAGTACCGTACTCAACCACGCGACCCGCGTACATCACTGCGACTTCTTGGCACATCTCTGCAACGACACCAAGGTCATGCGTGATCAAGATCATCGCGGCACCGAAGTCCGCTTGCAGCTTACGCATCAAATCCAAGATTTGCGCTTGGATAGTTACGTCAAGAGCTGTCGTTGGTTCGTCAGCGATCAACAATGAAGGATTACAGCTGATCGCTATGGCGATCATCACACGTTGTCTCATACCGCCCGAAAGTTGGTGCGGGAATTCATGGAAACGTTTTTCAGGAGCAGGAATACCTACTTTACGAAGCATTTCGATGGCGCGTTCGCGAGCCTGTGCTTTGGTCAAATCTTTTTGGTGAAGCAAGATAGCTTCTTCGATTTGGTCACCGATTGTGTAAACGGGATTCAAAGAGGTCATCGGCTCTTGGAAGATCATGGCGATTTCGTTACCACGAATTTCGCGCATCTTATCATCTGACAAGCCAAGAAGATCTTGGCCTTTGAACATGACTTTGCCGGACTCAATGTTTCCAGGCTTTTGAATTAAGCGCATAACTGAAAGCGAAGTGACAGACTTGCCACAACCAGATTCACCAACGATGCCCAAAGTTTGGCCACGTTTTACGGTAAAGCTCACATCATCAACTGCGTTGAATGCACCTTCATCGGTTCTAAAACGCGTCTTAAGATTTTGAACATCTAAAAGGATATCGCTCACTTGTGTCGTCTCCCGATCGTTTAAAGTCTGGTTCTTATATAGTCCACGCCGCCCCGAGGCAAGAACCTAAAAAGGTGTCTGGTTCTTTTTTACGCCTACGGCGCGTCATTGAAAAGGGAAGAGTTCTTTTAGGACCTGAGGGAGCTCTCGATAGCCCTTTAAAAAGGCTCGCGGCTCATATTTCTTTAGCTCCTCAGGAGCCGTGTAACCGAACTGAATCGCCAAGGCCGGAACGCCCGCTCTTTGAGCAGATACCATATCGGGAATTCCATCGCCAATCATGAGGGTGTTCTGGGGATTGTGGCCTGCAAGCTTCATCATCGTATTCAGAGGCAGAGGACTGGGTTTGCGCTCCTCTAAAGTATCAGCGCCAAACACGTTCACCCAAGGAAAGCGGTCCAAGCCAAGGTGAGTGATTATTTTTTTAGCAGGCAGCTCGTTTTTGTTGGTGATGATAGCCATAGGACCACCATAAGAACTGAGAAAATTTTCAACCTCGGGAAAGATCCGAGTCTTATTTAACATTTCCTCTTCATAAATTTTCAGGAATTCTTGTTCGAGATTGATCACGTCGCCCGGATCAAGGTTGTCATTGATGAAGAGATCAGCGAGAAGTTTTTTCAAACCTTCACCGATATGGGCGATGACTTGGGCATCACCCAGTGTCGGCTTGTTGTAGTTTTTAAGTGTACGATTCACCGCCACGATAATATCTGGAGCGGAATCAATCAAAGTGCCATCAAGGTCAAAGACAAGAAGTGGTTTCATGGTCCACTATCTTGCCGAGTTCATGCTTAGCGCACAATCTCAAAGTCGACTCGACGATCAGCGGCTGCTTTCATTTTTGTCCCGTCTAAGGAGCTTTTCGCTGCGCCCATTCCGATAGCTTCAATTTTATCTGGTGGAACGCCTTTGGAGATTAAGTAACGTCGAACGTTTTCTGCACGTTGTTCAGAAAGGCGCATATTGCGTGAGTCGTCGCCCGAGGCGTCAGTAATTCCAGAGACTCTGATCTTATTGAAGCTTCCTAGAGAGGAATTGATTTCAGAAGCCATAGTGTCGAGAGCTTTCTTCGTCTCAGGAGTAAGATCGGCGCTGGCATAATCAAAGCGAATATTTTGCGAAAGCTGCGTGTAGCGCACGCTGTTGCGAAGATCATTTGAGGCACCTTGCAGAGCAGAATTGGGCTTGTTCCTTTGTTGCTGCGTTTGGTCCTCATAGAAGTTCACTTTGGCGGGGCGAAGCAGATATTCGTCATCTTCTTTGGCCGTGTTCGCGCATCCCGCGCCAACAATTAATAAATATGCCGCCAGAAATAGCTTTGCCATGTTCTCCTCCTGAGCTTGAGAAAATTATACCTGTTAACTTCTGCAGGGTCTCGTGAGAAGATAGGGCATGCGTGAAAATGTGCTATCGAACAAAGAAGAATATCTAGGCAGTTTGTTTTCTAAAGAAAACGAGACCAAAAAACTTTCTCGTCAATTTGCGGAAGAGCTGGGTCTAGCTCGTATCAGTGTGTCTGCTGCTGAAGCGCAATTGATTCAAGTTCTGATTAAGATGCAAGGATGTAAGAAGTTTGTCGAGATTGGAACGTTAACCGGTCTTTCTGCGCAGTACATTTTCGATGCTCTTCCCGAGGGAGCAGAACTTTGGACATTGGAAAAAGATCCTCGTCACGCAGAAAAATCTGCGGAAGTCTTTGCGAAGTTGGATCAATCCAAAAAGAAAATTCACTTGGTTGTCGGTGATGCCCGCGAAGAGCTTTTGAAGCTTGAAGCGAGTGGTCCATTTGATGGCGTTTTCATTGATGGAAATAAGGCGGCGTATTTGGACTATCTGTTGTGGGCAGAGAAGAACCTGCGCTCTGGTGGATTGGTTCTGGCCGATAATATTTTCTTAAGTGGCTCTGTGTGGGGAGAGGCCACTCAACAGAAATTCT
Organism: Bdellovibrio sp.; assembly: GCA_017745015.1. Lineage (GTDB taxonomy): Bacteria > Bdellovibrionota > Bdellovibrionia > Bdellovibrionales > Bdellovibrionaceae > Bdellovibrio. Next base: position 19,513 of record JAGIAF010000009.1, read on the forward strand.
CTGAGAAGCAAGTTCGTATTATGAGTGAATTTAACGAGCGTTTGGCCAATCCGGAGTTGTATGAGTCCGCGATCGCTCCGACTTTCGAGGGGCTTTTTGTCGCACTAAAGAAATAGTCGCAAAGCTACTTCGAGTAAGCCTCAATCTTCATTTCGATTGAATAGTCTTTCGAGGCCTCTTTTAACGGGGCCAGAGTCCAATACCACTCTTTAAGTTTTTCATAACCCATGAAGTTCACCGGATAATGACCGGTATAGATGACTTCGCCTTTGGGATCACGATAGATCACTTCGCGATCTGAATAGATCAGTTTTTTCCCTGTGCAATTCGCGAAGTTCTGCAAATGAACTTGGGCGAACTGGGTGCAGATTTGATCTTTTTCCGCGAGTTCCAGTGGACGTTTGATTTTTCTTTCCACTGCATCCAACGGCAGAAGAGCTAATTGCGACATCAAGTTGGCGGATACAATCAAGTCTGCGTCGAAGTGAAAGATCTTTTCTTTCGCCAAGTCCTGGGCGAGTTGTGTGAGATCTTCAAGGTTTTCTAATTTATCGATTTTATCAAGTGAGTTGGTCAGATCCATCGTGACCAGTTGCAAGCGTTTGTAGCGCTTGGCTTGCAGGTGATGTTTTAACGGATGAATAACATCCACTAAAGTCACACGTTCGAAGTTATCCATCAAAAGATGCAGAGGGATTTCGTGCAAGTGAGCGCTGCCCAAAACCACCACATGCTTTTTCTGCGGCAGAGTCTTGACCGTGTCCAAGAAAATATCTTGGCAGTTTTTTAAATGCGGCAACCACATTTTCTTACAGCGGTTGTAGCGATGTCTTAACGCAATTGAGGAATAAAGAAATCCATACTTGCGTGCAAGCGGCGTTGTCGGTGTCAAAAGAAATTCAAAGGACTCTAAAAGCATGCACCTACGGTACATGAAACCTATTGCAGCGGCAAGACGTGGAGAGCGCGGATGTTCGTAATATTCCCGACTTTCTCGACCTGGCCTTGGATTTCCAAAAGAGAGCGGCCATAGATAGCCATGCGATCTTTTTGATAGACGTCGGGGTGAATGACGATATTCATAAAGCCGAACTCGTCTTCCAGAGTGATAAAACACATACCCTTTGCTGTCGGTGGGCGTTGGGTGATACCAACTAATCCGGCGACGCGCACTTTGCGTTTATTGCCAATAGTTTTGATGTCTTCCGATGTTGCATAAGGAGCAAAGCGATTTTCTCGGAAGGTTTGACTCTTTTGATTCAAGTAAGGGCGCAGAACTGAAAGCGGATGGTCTTGCACTGAGAAGCCCTTGCTGTCGTATTCACGACGAAGCTTGTCCCAGTTCGACTCAAATGGCAGTTCTTCATTTTCTTCCTCATCAAAACTTCCTTGAGTGAGAGCCTCTTTCGATTGCCCCCATAGGAAACTGTTTTGATCTAAGCTTAGGCTTTCAATATTCCAGATCAATTCCCGTGCGCTGGTGTTGAAACACTCCATGGCGCCTGAAGCGGCAAGTTTTACCAGAACACTGCGCGGAAGTTGGGTGCGGTGAATGAAGTCTTTAAGGTCTTGATAAGGACCGTTGGCTTTTCTTTCTGTTTCAATTTTCATCGCAATAGTTTCCGGCAAGCCATACAAGGAGCGTAGGCCGACACGTACATCTTTGATTTTATCTTCATCATCAATACCGATTAAGGTGTAATCGTAATCGGAGCTCTGAATGGAAAGCGGCAAAAACTGCACGCCGTTTCGTTGAGCTTCGGCGATAATGGTGCGAGGAGCATAAAAGCCCATCGGTTGGCTGTTGAGGAGGCCGCAAGCAAAGACGTCGGGATGGCGACACTTCAAAAAGCAACTGGCGTAGGTGAGTAAAGCAAAGCTGGCCGCATGACTTTCGGGGAAGCCATAGCTCGCGAATCCTTCAATGGTGTGATAAATTTGTTCAGCATATTCGGGGGTGATGCCATATTTTTTAAACCCGGTCATAATACGTTCACGTACAGCTTCCATAGTGGAACGCTTGCGCCAAGCAGAGGACATGATTCGGCGAAGCTCGTCAGCATCTCCGGGAGAAAAATCCGCAACCGCAATAACAATTTTCATCACCTGCTCTTGGAATATTGGCACCCCGTGGGTGCGTTCCAGAATGGGGATGAGCTTTGGATGAGCATAGGTGGGCTCTTCGAGTCCTTGACGACGACGCAAATACGGATGCACCATGCCGCCTTGAAGAGGGCCGGGGCGTACTAGTGCCACTTCGACAACCAGATCATAGAAATTTCGTGGCATCATACGGGGCAAGGTATTCATTTGCGCACGGGATTCAATTTGGAAAACACCCACGGTTTCTGCTCGGCAAATCATGTCGTAAGTTTTCTCGTCATTTGGCGGAAGGCTTGCTAGGTTGTAGCTTAAGCCTTTATGCTTTTTTAAAAGATCAAAACATTTACGCAAGCACGTCAGCATTCCCAGGCTGAGCACGTCGATCTTCATCAGTTTCAAAACCGCGACGTCATCTTTATTCCACTGAATCACATAGCGACCATTCATTGTGGCTTTTTCAACCGGCACCATTTCGGTGATGGCATCTTGAGTGATTAAGAAGCCGCCGGTGTGAATACCTAAGTGGCGGGGGAATCCATGGAGCTGGCGAGCCATATTCAAAAAAAGATCCCATTGTTCCGGGGGGATGCCAAAGCGAACTGCAAGAGAGGGATCTTCTAGTAAGCGGCGCATTCCATCTCGACCCATGAATTTCACCATGGCGTTTATATTTGCAAGCGATGCGCCGAATACTTTGGCGGTTTCACGAATTGCCATCTTGGAGCGATAGCGAATCACAGTGCACACCATGGCGGCATGGCGTTCGTTGTATTTCTCATAAATATGCTGAATTACTTCTTCACGACGGCTGTGTTCAAAGTCGATATCAATGTCAGGTGGTTCACGGCGTTCGCGGGAAATAAAGCGTTCAAACAAAACATCAATGTCGTTGGGATTTACAGAGGTAAGGCCGATGCAATAGCAGACAATGGAATTAGCAGCAGAGCCACGGCCTTGATAAAGAATCCCATGCTTATCAGCAAATTCGCAGATCTCTCTTAAAGTTAAAAAATAATCCTCGTATTCAAGATCCTTAATCAGTTCCAGTTCGTGCTCGATCACCTTGCGGAATTTCTCTGGCAACCCTTCTGGAAAGCGCCACTTCGCACCTTCTTCCGTCAAAAAGCGCAAGTATTCTGTGGGCGTCATATTGTTCGGAAGATTTGAGCGTGGATAGCGATAGCGAATTTCATCGAGCTTGAAAGTCACCCGTGCTGCGATATCCACGGTTTTTTCCACAAGATCCACGCGATCGGCCCACAGGGAGCTGATCTCCGGGAGGGTCTTTAACGAACGTTCGGCGTTTTGAATCAATTTATCTTTGGCGTCTTCCAACGTAGTGTGATGCAAAACGCAGGTCAGAACATCAAACAGCGGTTTTCTTTCTGGGTGGTGCATAAACGGTCTTTGCGTCACAAAAAGTTGTGCGCTGTATTTTCGTTCCAACTCCAATGCTTGCCCATAAAACTCGTAAGACTCCCAAGTATAGTCTCGCCACACAGGGATATACAGGCGATCGCCAAAAACTTTTTCTAAAGCCTCGTAGCGTTTATCGTCAATGGGAGGAAGGGCAATGCAGAGCAAATCCTGATTGTATTTTTCAATTTGCTCTAGGCTTAAAGAAGAAAAACCTTTCGCTGCCTGACGCTTTCCTAAAGTCAGCAACTCGCAAAGATGCGTATAACCTTGTTTGTTTTTAGGAATCAGCGTGATGGTGCTTTCGTCCGTCAGAGTCAGCTCTGAACCGATAAGATAGCGAAAACCTTCCTTGGCCTTCGCCGAAGCGGTAAATGTCGATGGGGACTGTGCTGTCAGAAATCCGCGGGCCACGCCGTAAAGACCATTCAAGTCACACATGGCAATGCCATCATAGTCATAGCGAATAGATTGCTCGACCATTTCTTCGGGGGAGGAGGCGCCACGCAGGAAAGAAAAGTTACTGCGCCCCAAAAGCTCCACAAAGCCTTTTACTTTAGGAGCGACATTGAATTTCTGACGGACTTGAACGGAGTTTTTCACAAATCAGTCGAAGTAACCATGAAGGTAGTATTGCGAGCTCACGCGATCTTGAAAGATCCACAGCAGTTGGCCTTGTTGGGACATGGCAAAGAAGTAATCGCGGTGCTTTAATTCCTGCGAACTGATTTGCCACCAAGAGGATTCAATGCGTTCACTCGGCATGGAAGAAACAAAACGCAAGCGACTCAGCTCGGTGTCTGAGATCGCCTGCGGATTTTCTAGCAACAGGGAGGGGCGAGGACTTTCTTTTAAACCTTTGGCGTAAGTGCTTTTCACCTGCAAAGCATTGTCTTGGCGCTCGACCAAGTCTTCGGAGGTGAAGTCTTCCGGCCATTCGGTGACGAGTTGAAAACTTTTTTCGGGGAAATGGCTCGCTTCCATCTGCAAGAATCCCATTTCGCATTGGGATTGCTTAGCAAAACTGATCAAGCGACGCCAACGATCTTCCGAGTTATCTCGCGGTTCAAAAAAATCCAGTTGCTGAATTTTTTCAGGCACATCAAATAGCGAAATCTCAAATTCACGAATGGGATTTGATAACTCTGTCTTTTCCATCTTCTTATAAAGAAGATCTTCAAAAAGTTCCTGATCGCGAGTGGCACTGACCGGCTCAATATTTAAAACATAGCGCTTATCCGAGTATTCGCAGAACAGAATCACTTCCATTTTCTGCGCATATCGGGAAAGACCATTGAGGCGCGCGAAAAGACCGTCCAGACACGGCTTCATGCGATTAAAAAGCAAAGGAACGACGCCTAAGGGATCATCCATGTAGCCATACCCCACAAGAGGGTCGCGAGGAATAAGAGGTGAAATGACTTGAGCGTCTTGATTATGCAAACGATTCCAAAGTAAAACACCGAAATCTCCCCAGCGTTCACGGAGTGAAACCAATCTAAAGTTATAAACTTCTTCTAAAGTGCAAATTCCCAGAGTGTGCGCAAAAGAGATCACGTGTTCGATCAATCTTTTTTGGCTCCAGGGATGAAGACCTTCAAGATCTTTTAGCGCATCCAGGCCGAGACCTGAAAACTCACGATGTTCAAAAC